>QHZV01000162.1 GCA_003224785.1 Acidobacteriota bacterium | reverse complement strand
TCTACGCCGTGATCGTGCTGTTGCATGCCATCGTCGGCATTGTTGCTTCGGCTTACTTAGTCTTATTTCTCGTCGGCATCTTTCGGAGTTCTTCCTTCGCCGCTCGACTTGGATGGTTGCTGGTCCTTGGTTCAGCCGTCATGGGCCTGCTACTGATCAAAGTTGGGACTTCCCGTCCCGAGTGGAATTGGCTTTATCTACACATCGCTTTGGCGCTCGCCGGTTGCGGAATTCTCTTTGCTGACTGGGCAGGGCGCAAGGGATGGCTTCCAGTTGGATTCGGAAGGACCGCTCCCCGCTATGCCATTTGTTTACTGGCGCTCCTCGCACTATCCGGCGCCGCTTGGTACATACGCAATTCGCGATGGTTGAACTCCGCGCGAATTCAAAATCCAACGGACGCACCCGCAACCATGAATGACGAAGGCGACGGTCCGCAAGGAGACTTCTTTCCCAGTTCCGCCCAGGTCTACGGCCGCCAGAAAATTCCCAGCAAATTCTTCATGGAGTCGCAATCGTGCGAACGTTGCCATGCGGATATCTACAAGCAGTGGCAAAGCTCGGCTCACCATTTTTCGTCGTTCAACAATCAGTGGTATCGCAAAAGCATTGAATACATGCAGGACCGCGTGGGCACCAAGCCTTCGAAATGGTGCGGTGGATGCCACGACCCCGCTGTCCTCTACAGCGGATTAATGGACACACCTATCAAGCAAATCGTGCATCGGCCCGAATCGCAGGCCGGCCTCGGATGCATGATGTGCCATTCCATCGCGAATGTGAAAAGCACCATGGGCCAGGGCGATTTTTATCTGGAGTATCCCAAGCTGCACGAGCTGGCAGCCAGCAAGAATCCGTTCGTGCGAACCATGCACGATTTTCTAGTGAAGCTGAATCCCGAACCGCATCGTCGCGTGTTTCTGAAGCCTTTCATGCGTGATCAGACGCCGGAGTTCTGCTCCAGCTGCCATAAAGTGCACCTTGATGTTCCGGTGAATCAGTATCGCTGGATTCGCGGCTTCAACGAATATGACAACTGGCAGGCCAGCGGCGTCTCCGGCCAGGGGGCACGATCGTTTTACTATCCGCCGCACTCGCAGCAATGCGCCGATTGCCACATGCCGCTTACGCATTCCGGTGATTCCGGAAACGTAAGTGGCTTCGTGCACTCACATCGTTTTCCCGGTGCGAATACCGCTGTCCCTCCCGCAAACGAAGATAATGATCAGCTCGATCTCACCGAAAAATTCCTGAAGAACGGCATTTTGAGCGTCGATATTTTTGCGATCTCGCCAGAAGCCGTGCAGACCAAAGCAGTCGCTACGCCGCAATCCGATATTCAGACGACTTTTGCGGTTGGCGAAGAGGCCGAATCCAAAATTGCTTCCGCGACAACCGAAGCCTCGCCGATTTCCGCGCCGCTCGATCGCGTGCAGCCGGTGCTTCGCCGCGGGGACACCGTGCGTGTTGATGTTGTAGTGCGCACAAAGAAGATCGGCCATTTTTTCCCGGGTGGCACCGTGGACGCCTACGACACCTGGCTCGAGCTCAAGGCCACCGACGACAAAGCTCAAACAATTTTCTGGAGCGGCATGGTCGAGGACAACGGCAAAGGCCCTGTCGAACCCGGCGCCCACTTCTATCGCTCGCTTCAGATTGACGAGCACGGGAATCCCATCAACAAACGCAATGCCTGGACCACGCGTTCCGTCGTTTACGTCCACTTGATTCCTCCTGGCGCTGCCGACACCGTGCACTACCGCCTGCACATTCCCGAGAGCGCCGGAAACAAGATCACCCTGCACGCGCGCCTCTGCTACCGCAAGTTCTCCTGGTGGAACACACAATTCGCATTTGCGGGCGTTCCTGAGACGAATCCCAATGCGGGGCGTGGGGGTACGGAGCCTGCGCTGAGCGACCGAGCGCAGCGAGGGAGTCGAATGGGCGTCCCCGCCCGTACTGATGCTGAATCGGACCAAGGTCCGGGGTATGACGATCGCAAATATGTTTTCACCGGATCTCTAGCCGGAATCTCCGCCAAAGAAGAAAAGATTCCCGACCTCCCCATCGTCGCTATCGCGGAGAACGAAGTTACCCTGAACGTCACTCCGCACAACGCGCCTGCGTTACAACCGAAAACCGAAGTTCGCGCCGAGGACTGGCAGCGCTGGAACGATTACGGCATCGGCCTGCTATTGCAAGGCGATCTCAAAGGCGCAGAAGCCGCCTTCCAGAAGGTCACAGAAGCGGATCCCAAAAATCCCGACGGTTGGGTGAACATCGGTCGTGCCGCCGTGCAGGAAGGTGACATGGATCGTGCACGCACCGTCCTGCAAAAGGCAATTGAGCTTAAGCCTGATCTTGCGCGGGCCCATTACTTCTATGCGCGCGTCCTCCGCAGCGACGGCAATTACGATGGCGCAGGCGAGCAATTGCACCTCGTGTTGCAGCAATATCCCCGGGACCGCGTCGTCTTGAATGATCTCGGGCGTGTGCAGTTCCTGCAAAAAAAATATGCCAATGCCGTACAAACGCTAAATCAGGTCCTTGCAATCGATCCCGAGGATTTGCAAGCGCACTACAACCTGATGCTTTGTTACCGCGGACTGGGCGATGAAAAGCAGGCCGAAGATCATCAAGCCCGCTATCTGCGTTTTAAAGCCGACGAGTCAGCGCAGACCATCACCGGTCCGTATCGCCAGGCGCATCCCGAAGACAACAACGAACGGCAGGCCATTCACGAACACGTGAGTGTCCCATTCCCATTGAAAGAGGCTACCTCGGACAAGGCTGCGCGACAGAGCAAAGCCCACGTGGGGACGGCTGCCCCCACCCGTCCGGTCGAGCGCAGTTCGACAACGAACGCGGTAGATCTGAGCAAATCAGGAGGAGGCTCGAATTGATTCAGAGCCACTGGTATTCGAATGCAGTTCCGAAGGA
>QHZV01000161.1 GCA_003224785.1 Acidobacteriota bacterium | reverse complement strand
AGTTGCCCGCGCAGGCGCCAGACCTCGCGCCGGGAACTTCGCGCTTGATGATCGCTGACCTCGATCTTTCAGGCCGTACGCCCCGGCTCATGAACAAGAAGACTGTTTATCAAAGTAAAGACCGCAACTGCGTCCTCGAAGCGCAAGACTTCTATGACAACGACCGCAAGATGACCTTCACCTGCTATGAAGAGATGGGGCCGCACGAAGGCGCCTCGGTGATGGGAATTGATCTCGCGACGGGAGAGGTCACCAACTTCTCGAAAGCTCCAGGCACTTACAATGAGCCTGAAGGAATTTTCCCGGACGGTCTCTACACCACAGTCGAAGGCGATCGTCAGTGTGAATGGCTCGGCGGAGAGCGCGGCCACGGCAACATTGATATATGGAAGCTCCGCCTCGACGGCAGCGGAAAAGACTTCACGCGCCTCACGCATTTCAACGATTACGAGGGCGGCAAAGCCTCAAACCCCGTGGTCTCGACCGACGGGCGTTTCATGGCATTCCAGGTCGGCAGGACCGGCGACCCGGCTGGTGTTGGCTACGGAGTGCTGCTGTACTGGTTCAAGAAATAACCGGATCGCAGACCAATCTACTTCAGCTGTACTGATCCATTCAGGGGCAGACTGTCCGATGAGCCCCCCACCATGAACTTGTATTCTCCGGGCGTTTGTTGCCAGGCGTGCCGCGCGCTGTCGAAGACGGAGAGAAACAGCGGTTCAATCTCGACGCTTACTTCCTTGCTCTCGCCCGGCCTAAGTTGCACTCTGCTCCAGCCAACCAGCCGCTTCGGCGGTTCGGCGGTTGTCGGTGGCAGGCTGGCATAAACTTCCGCAATTTCTGCTCCACCGCGATTGCCCGTGTTCCGCACGGTAAATGTGGCGTGAACGTACTCGCCCTTCGTTACTTTCAGATCAGAATAAGCAAACTCCGTGTACGACAGCCCGAAGCCAAATGGAAACAGCACGGGCTTCTTCTCAGCGTCGTACCACTTGTATCCGACTTTCAAGCTTTCGTCGTCGTTAGTCTGGAATGCAGGAAGTCCTTCCAGCACTCGCTTCCAATGATCCGGCCCCGGAGGAGGTTCGGTGCCGGGCGGGGGCTTGACCATGGTCGCATGAGGCAAATCGGCTTCGCTTCGCGGAAACGTAATCGGCAGCTTTCCACTCGGGTTCACGTCGCCAAAAAGAATATTGGCTAGCGCTTCGTGGCCGCTGCTCCCCGCGAACCAAGCCTCTAGAATTGCGCTCACGTGATCTGCCCACGGCATTGAAACAGGATTCCCAGTTTCGAGCACAACAATCGTGTGCGGATTCGCGGCTGCAACTTTGGTGATTAATTCGTCCTGATTGTCCGGCAATGACAAGCTGTCGGTGTCGGCGCCTTCGGTTTCCCATCGCGAAACAAAAACAAGGGCAACATCGGACGCCTTGGCAAGCGCAGCTGCTGATTCCACATTCGTGCCGGCGTCGAATTCCACTTTCGCATTCGGAGCCTTCGCTCGGATGGCCTTCATCGGCGAAGTCGGGAACCACACCGGATGTCCCCACACCGTGCCGCGCTGGCCTGGAGGCATAATCACGTTGCCTCCCGGAGGATCTACCTGCGCAGAGCCACCGCCGGAAAGCATTCCAACATCCGCATGCGCGCCGATTAGAGCGATGGATCTAACCTTCGACAAATCAAGCGGCAACTGCTGTGAGACGTTTTTGAGCAGCACCATGCTTTGTTCGGCAATCTGCTGAGCGACTTCGAATCCACCCATCACATCCACCACGCTCTTACGCGGAGGATCGTCAATTACACCGGTCGCAAACATGGCGCGCACAATGCGACGGACGTGATCATCCACTTCCGCCATCGGCACCTTGCCGGATTGAACAGCTTTCTTCAGCGCATCGCCATAAAAATATTCATTCGGCTGCTCATGATCCATCCCGGCAGACGAGGCTTTCGCAATGCTGTGGGCCGCTCCCCAATCCGAGAGCACAAATCCTGGGAACTTCCATTCCTTTTTCAGCACGTCGGTGAGCAGATATTTGTTGTCGCATGCGTACTCGCCATTTACGCGGTTGTAGGAGCACATCACGCCCGCGGGATTTCCATCGCGCACGCCGATTTCGAAAGCGAGCAGATCGGTTTCACGCATCGAACGCTCGTCGATATTTACGTTGACCGCGTTGCGCCCGCTCTCCTGATCGTTCAGCGCGTAGTGCTTGATGTCGCCAATCACGTGCTGGTCCTGGGTCCCCTTGATGAGCTGCCCGACCAGCTTTCCGGCGAGAACCGGGTCTTCGCCGAGGTATTCAAAGTAGCGGCCGTTGCGAGGCTCACGCGTGATATCAATTCCGCCGCCGAGTGACATATTAAAACCTTGCGCGCGCAACTCACGGCCAATCAGCGCGCCATATTCGTAGGCAGCATCCATATTCCAGCTCGCGGCTGCGGCAAGATTGCACGGCAGCGCCGTCGAGTAGCGTCCATTCTGACCACTGGCACGCACGCCGTACGCGGCATCAGACATTTGAATTCCGGGAATCCCCAGCCGTGGAATTCCAACCACGTATCCGGCGCCGCCGTTCGATCCCGATGACAGCGGACTCATTGGCCCCAACCCAGGATGTCCGGTGCCATGCAACAACGTAATCTTTTCATCCAGCGTCATTTGTTTGACAACCAGAGCGGCGCGATCGTCCGGAGACAGACTGGTATTCATCCAAGGAAAGTTGGACGACGGCGCTGATTGTGAAACCAGCGGGAGG
>QHZV01000160.1 GCA_003224785.1 Acidobacteriota bacterium | reverse complement strand
ACAGTGGCGGCATCGTAGTAATCCACATTGCGGGAAATCTTCCCATTCTTCAGCGTCAGAATGCTGACCCCACGCACGCTGAACTTTTTGCCAGTCTTGAATATTCCCTTGTCGGTGCCGCTGAAGGTCCACTCGATAGTTCCATGGTTGCCCTGAATTGAGCTGCTTCCCAACTCAACGTGCAAGTCTGGAGATCCGTCAAACTCTGACGCCGCAAACTTGCGCAGTTCGGCAGAGCCGTGATTCACGGAGGCAAAAGGCACGTCTTCGTACATTATGTCTGGTGTAAAAATTGCTGCGAGCTTGTCAGGATCATGCGAGTTCCAGGCAGAAATCCAACTCTCTGCGATGCCAGATTTGTGGACTGAAGGTTTATCCTGCGCGAGAACAGAGAATGCCAGCAACAGCAAAAGCCCAACCTGTAATCCCGTTTTCATGATCGCCTCGTTGGTTTTTGTAGCAGGGGGATTGCAAATGAGTCAAAGAACGGTGACATCCTAACACGCATCGCCCTGCGGCTGCGCGGTTTGGAAGGTTGCGCGAACCCATTCTGTATAATCACCGTTCACCTAAATCCATTCCACGCGAGGGGATGTTGCCGCAAGCTGAAATCGGAATCATTGGAGGCAGTGGACTTTACTCCATGCCGGGGCTGACCGGAATTCAGGAAGCTGCCGTGGAGACCCCTTTTGGCGCGCCTTCTGACGCATTCGTATTGGGTACATTGGAAGGACGAAGCGTCGCATTCCTTGCCCGCCACGGACGCGGCCACCGCATTCTTCCCAGCGAACTGAACTTTCGCGCCAACATTCATGGGTTCAAGCAGCTTGGTGTCGAGAGAATCGTTTCCGTTTCAGCGGTCGGATCACTCAAGGAAGAGCATAAGCCGCTGGAGTTTCTGATCCCTGATCAGTTCGTGGACCGAACACGCCATCGCGTGGATACCTTTTTTGGCGAGGGCGTGGTCGCTCATATTGCGTTTGCCGATCCAGTTTGTCCGCAGCTTTCTGAAGTCGTGGGCAAGGCCTGCCAGAAGGCCAAAGTCGTGGGCAAGCGCGGCGGCACTTACATCTGCATGGAAGGCCCGCAATTTTCGACAAAAGCGGAATCGAATCTCTATCGGTCGTGGGGCATGGACGTAATTGGCATGACCAACCTGCAGGAAGCCAAACTCGCCCGCGAAGCCGAAATTTGCTACGTCACGGTCGCGATGGTCACAGACTATGACTGCTCAATGTGGTGAGAGAAGCAGTAGCGGCGATGCCGAAAGAGCGGTCGTGCAGATGCGGGTCGGCGCTGGCGCATGCGATCTTGACGGACAGAAAAATGATTCCGTCAAAGACGCGCGAGAGATTGAAACTTATTTTGGGAAAGTATCTAGAGTAGCTTTAAGCCTAAAAGCTTAATCCACATGTCTATACTCGTCGTCGGTTCGGTCGCTTTTGACAACATCACCACTCCTTCGGGACGCGCAGATAATGTCCTCGGCGGCTCGGGAACTTATTTTGCTCTTGCTGCCAGCTACTTCACCGATGTCCGCGTGGTTGCCGTTGTTGGCGAGGACTTCACTGCCGAGCACGAGAATGTCCTCAAGAAGCGTGGCGTGGATACTCGAGGCATTGAGCGCGCAAAAGGGAAGACGTTTCGTTGGGGCGGCAAATACCTCGATAATTTGAACGAGGCGAAAACCGATTTCACCGAGCTGAATGTTTTTGAAAAATTTCAGCCGCGAATTCCCGCGGAATATAAGGATTCTGAATTTCTGTTTCTCGGGAACATCCATCCCACGCTGCAATCAGCGGTCCGGCTTGAGCTCTCGGACGTCAAGCTGACCGGCGGTGACACCATGAATTTCTGGATCCAGGGCGCGAATTCAGAGCTTAGGGAAACTCTGAAAGTTGTGAACGTTCTGCTGATCAATGATGGTGAAGCCAAGATGCTGGCTAATGAGCCCAGCCTGCCTCGCGCCGCGCGCAAGGTGCTTGCCATGGGGCCGCAGGCGTTGGTGATCAAGCACGGCGAGTACGGCGCGACGATCTTTTTCCGCGAGGGGGCATTCGGCATTGGGAGCCATCCTTTTCGCGCTCCGGCGCTGCCCATTGAAGAAGTCAAGGACCCCACCGGCGCGGGCGATTCTTTTGCCGGCGGCTTCATGGGATACATCGCTTCACAGCCGGAACTGAACCGCGAGGTCATCAAGCGTGCCCTGTTTTATGGCGGGGTTATGGGATCGTTTGCGGTCGAGCGCTTCGGAACGGAGCGGCTGCAGTCGTTGACGCGCAACGAGATTGACGCCCGCTTCCAAGTCTTTCGCGAGCTGACTCACCTGGGATGAAGAAGTCGCAAGCACCCACAGATAGTGACTTGTTTCTGGTCGCGCAATTGGCCGCGGCTGTCTCCATTGGATCGTTCTTCTATTACCTGCGCCATGGCGACTTGCTGCTTTACGGCGATGCGGTTGCGCATATCAACATTGCACGGCGCGTGTTTGACTCGCAGACACCTGGCCCACTGCAACTAGGAACGGTCTGGCTTCCGCTTCCTCACATTCTGATGATGCCGTTCATTGTTTCTCGATGGATGTGGCAGACGGGGATCGGTGGCGCCATTCCATCGATGGTCGCGTATCTGTTTAGCGTGATGGGAATATTTCAGTTGGTACGTGGTGTGTTTCCCAGGTCTCCCAAAAACGGGGAGGCCTGGGGCACCCCAAGTAAGTCTCCAAATAAAACTCCAATTAGTGTTGATGCCACCGCGCGATTTGCAGCCTGGTTGGCCGCGGGAATTTTCGCGCTGAATCCGAACCTGATTTATTTGCAGACAACCGCCATGACCGAGCCTATCTATTTAGGCTTCTTCATTTGGACAATTGTATTTTCCGTGAAGGCGATCCGCGCCTGTGCGGGCGGCGATCCTAAGCGGGGAAACTCGTTGTTGGTCAGGTGCGGACTCTGCCTCATGGGCGCCTGTTTGACACGTTATGACGGATGGCTGCTCGCGGCTGTCATTGTTGCACTCTCGGTTGCTCTCGCCTGGGTTGGAAACTTTGCCGAGCTTCGTCCTGGGGTACGGAAGCTGGCGCTACTTGCTGCTGTAGCACCCGCGGGTTGGCTTTTATACAATGCTGCGGTTTATAAAAATCCGCTGGAATTTGCGAACGGGCCTTACTCCGCGAAAGCCATCGAGCAGAAGACAGCTACGCCGGGAGCGCCACCGCATCCCGGTGCGCACGATTTAGCGGTGGCATTCCGCTATTTCTTTAAATCGTCAGAGCTGAACCTGGCACCTGGAAAATGGCAAATATTTTGGGTTTGTGCGCTGCTGTTAGGAACTGCCACCGCGCTGCTTTTCCAAAGAAAGCTCTGGCCATTTATTCTGCTGTGCATTCCAGTGCCGTTCTACATGCTCTCAATCGCGTATAGCGGCGTGCCGTTGTTCGTGCCGGTATGGTGGCCGTTTTCTCGCTACAACGTGCGTTATGGAATCGAGATGCTGCCGGCATTTGCAGTTCTGACCGCGATCGCAGCGTATGGATTGCTGCGCTTCGCCGCGACAACAAGAACCAAAACCATCACCACAGCCGTCTTTTTGTCCAGCGTGGTCGTTAGCTACGCGCAAGTCTGGCGCTCAGAGCAGGCCAGCTATCAGGAGGCGCTTGTGAACTCCAAGACGCGAATTGCGCTGGAGAGTCGGATCGCCACTGAGTTCGAACAATTGCCTTCGAATACGCGGTTTCTTATGTATCTCGGCGACCACGTTGGATTATTTCAGCAAGCTGGCATTCCGCTATCGCGAGTGGTCAACGAAGGCAATCACCGGCCTTGGGTGCTTCCTTCCGATCCAAACGGATTGTGGGAGCGGGCCCTGGCGCATCCCGCCGACTACACCGATTACGTGATTGCATTTGACTCTGACCAGGTCGCTTCGAAGGTGAACAAGGGCGAGCTGGTGTCGCTTGAAATTGTGCGAGTCAGCGGCCAGCCGCAAGCGACGATCTATCATACGATCAAGAGTAATCAACCGCGTTAACTTGGGCACGCTGCTGGCGTAAGACTCTAGTTCTCGGAATGTTAGAATCCGACAGTTACACGGGCGAGAACAGCGTGCCTTCAGAACAATTTCGGTGAGGGCGTGAACGTTTCGCCCATTCGGGTACTTAGGTGACCTCGAAAAATTGGCGCTGGCGGCGGTCTTAGGCGGACTCATCGGGCTCGAGCGCCAATCCAAGCATCGGGCAGCCGGACTGCGCACCAATCTCTTCATCTGTCTCGGCGCGGCTATGTTCACTCTTTTGTCGGACGAATTGGCTGGCGCACATACCGGCGACCACACGCGAATTGCGGCGCAAATTATTCCCGGAATCGGCTTCATCGGCGCAGGATCGATTCTTCGCGCTCGTGGAGAAATCGTCACCGGAATTACAACTGCTGCGACCATTTTTGTAGTGGCCTCGGTAGGCATGGCGGTCGGCGGCGCACAATACGTTCTCGCAATCATAGCGACGCTGCTGATCCTCGGTGTGCTTTTGCTGCTGGGCGCAATCGAGCGTGCCCTGAATTTAAAGGTCATGATCTATGGCTATGAAGTTTCGGGGCCGAAGGCAGAAGAGACCGAGGCCAAGATCAATGCAGTCTTGGAACCGCTTCATTCGTTGATGCTGAACATGCAGCTGGCCGCGACGCCGCGCCACGTTCGCATCCACTTTGAATGTGAAGGGACGCACAAGCAGCAAACGCGGATATTAAAGTGCCTGAAAGATTCGGGAGCGTTTGAAAGCGTCGCCGCGCTGGGGCCGGTGCAGACCGAATGACTGGCCCTGCCATCCCGTTCGCAAAGGCGAGCGCCTGTGGCAATGATTTTTTGATCATTGATGGCATGCACGCGCCGCCGGATTTGAGTGCCTTCAGCCGCCGCATTTGCCATCGCCACAATGGAGTGGGCGCCGACGGAGTGGAGTGGCTCTTTCCCGCGCAGGATGCGGACATTCGCGCGCGCCTGATCAATGCCGATGGCTCTGACGCCGAAATCTCCGGCAACGGCACGCGTTGTGTAGCGGCTTACCTCTGTTCGCAAAGTCCACGAGCGCAATTGAAGGTTCGGACCGGCGCTGGAATCAAGAACTGCGTGCTGACCTCGCACAGCGAAGCAATCTTTGAGTTCGAGACCGCGATGGGCGAGCCGCAGGTTGGCGACGAGTTTCCTATCAAAGTGGCCTTTGGTGAAGTGCGTGGAACTCCGGTTTCGATGGGCAATCCGCACTACGTAGTCTTCGTGGATGAATTTGCGCCGGGATGGCAGGCCGATGCGGCGGAAATTGGCAAGCACCATGATTTTAAGTACGGAATTAATGTTGAGTTCGTGCGCATTCGCGATACTGAAAATATTGAGACACGATTCTTCGAGCGCGGAGTTGGTGAGACGCAATCCTCCGGCACCGGATCATGCGCTGCGGCCGTGGCTGCGATCTTTCAGAAGCGGGCCGCTTCACCGGTCCGAGTACATGCTCTCGGCGGGCTGCAGACGGTGCGATGGGAGCAGGAGGTATTTCTGCGAGGGCCGGCGCAAATGATTTGCCAAGGTGAGTTCTTTATCTAAATGCCGCCGCAATCACCAGTGCGAATCAAGCCTCCCGCGCTCAGACCAGGAGATAAGGTAGGCATTGTTGCGCCTGCAAGCTACTTCAAGCGCGAGGAGTTCGATGCAGGATGCGCCGCATTGCGAAAGCTGGGTTACGATCCGGTCTATTCAGATTCCATTTTCGAGCGCGATCTTTACTTCGCCGGAACTGCCCAACGGCGTGCACGCGAGCTGGAAGAGATGTTCGACCGCGACGATATAGGGGCGATTCTGTGCGCACGCGGCGGTTACGGCGCAAATTACTTGTTGCCGCTCTTGGATATGCGGAAACTTGCAGCGAGGCCAAAGATCATCGTCGGCTACAGCGACATCACGAGTCTCCTGACGTATTGTTGTGATGTGGCACGGTTCGTAACGTTTCATGGCCCGATGGTCGCGAAGGATTTCAACCGAGACGATGGTGTTGATTTCTCATCCTGGAACGGTGTGTTGGGCGGAGTATCGCAATTCGATTTTGCTCTCGAGAGGGGAGTAAAGTCGCTCATTCAAGGAGCGGCCGAGGGTATTTTGTATGGTGGATGCCTCTCGATGCTGGTCGCGTCGCTGGGCACTCCGTATGAAGCCAGGACGAACGATACGATTCTTTTCATCGAAGACGTTGGGGCAAAGCCTTATCAGATCGATCGCATGTTGATGCATTTGAAACTGGCGGGGAAGTTTGACAGCGTGCGTGGCCTGATCTTTGGCGAAATGTTGGATTGTTTTCCTATCGGCACTCAGAGTTACACGTTGGAAGAGGTTATTATGCGAGTGGTCGGCGATTTGAGAATCCCAGTTGCCTTCGGAGTGCGTTCCGGACACGTCTCGAAACGGAATATTACTTTGCCTCTGGGCGTGAGTGTCGGATTGGAAGTTGGTGAATCGCGCGTAACCCTCAAGATATTAGAAGCAGCGACCGCGATCTAGCGCGACAGGAAGATTCGGAACCAGATGAGTCCAAACAAACACATACATCTCATTGGAATCTGCGGCACGGCAATGGCGTCGCTCGCCGGAATGCTTGCGGA
>QHZV01000159.1 GCA_003224785.1 Acidobacteriota bacterium | reverse complement strand
TTGGGAGTCGTCTCTGGCGTTGGACTCGTCGGTGTTGCTTCTGGCGTTGGAGTCGTCGGAGGTGTTTCTGGTGTGGGACTTGTCGGTGCGCTTTCCGGTGCTGGTGTAGTTGGTGCCGTCTGCGGCGTCGCGCTGCCTGGATTCGGTGTTGCTGTTCCCGGTGTTGGCGCGGCCGTACCCGGCGCCGGAGCCGCCGTTCCCGGTGCCTGATTTGTGTTGGGCTGAGATGTGCTTGGCGTCTGGGATGGCGGCGGAGTTGTTTGTGCCGCTCCGGCAGCGGGTGACGGCGGTGGCGCCGCAGTCTGGCCGCTACTCAAAATAGAAATAATCAGAAGGCATGACGACAGTAGCGCCACCGCAAACCATGCATTTTTTGAATTCATAAAACCTCACCTCTCCAGTTCCCGATTTCGTTGTCTTGAGAGACTGTACGGCGAGATGGGACAGCGAAGGAATCCGGTGGACAACCTATCCTGCGGTTGTTAATCCCGTACAGCGATTTTTCACGGATGGGAAAAAATTGCTCGCCGCCCAGTGAAGAGTGTAGCTACAACTAGGTGTGAAGGACGCGCTCTTTCGGATTCTCCAGTGACGAAGCGCCCTCCAGAGCATGGGCTTGATGGCCATGAAAGAAAATGAGATGGACCAGGAACATCGCGACCAATACGGCGCCAAACGTACACACGATGGTTGCGCCGGTGGGTAGGTCCCAACTCCAGGAGAGATAAACACCCAGCGCGGAAACGAGAGTTCCCATGGTCCATCCAATTGCCAGGCGACGACCTACCTTGTCGGCGAAAAGCATTGCTCCAACCGAAGGCACGATGAGGTAACAGAAAACCAGCAAGACCCCGGCAATAGCGACTGATGAAGTTACAACGAAGCCGAAGGAAGCGTAAAAAAGAAAGTCCCAAAAGCGAATGTTCATACCCTCCGCTTCGGCCTGCTCAATATCCCGTGAGATCAACAGAAAACGGCGGCGAAAAATATAATGAAAAATTCCAACAACGCCATAGAGCACCGCCGTCTTGATGACATCGTGCCGGGAAACAGCCAAGATGTTGCCGACCAGCATGTCCTTCAAGTGTTCAGTTTCGCCGGTGGCCTTGCTCATGGCCAGGATCGCGGCTGCCGAAGCTACCGCATAAGCAATTCCGATGAACGCCTCTTGAGGAATGTGGCCGCGGCGCGTCCGGGCAAAAGCGAAAATGGCCGCACCGACAAACGCAAATCCCAGGCTGAGCCAGTAAGCGCCTTGTCCGTGCGGGTCCATTCCAACCAGAATGGCGATAGTAGCGCCCAGGGCCGCGATCTGCGCCAGCGCCAAATCCACAAAGATTACGCCCCGCTCCACGACGTGCACGCCTAGATAGGCGTGAATGCCCGTGAGAATGAGGCTGGCCAGGAACGGCCAAAACAAGAATTGCAGGATCTCCATGTCTCTCCTCGCCCTACTCGAAGCCTTTTTTCAGCAAATCAATATCGTAATCGAACAGTTGAAAATAGTTTGTCACCTGTTTTTCGCCTCCAACCGAAGGCAAATACACCTCAACCTTCGCGCCGGTTGCAGCTCCAATGCTGTTCGGAGTCTTCATATCAAAGTAAGGCTCGACCAGCACCAGTTTACAGTTCTCCCGTTTCATCAGCCCGATCAGGTCAAGCGTGTGACTCGGAGTCGGCGGAATCCCTGGACGGGGTTCTACATAGCCAATCACGATCAAGTGAAAATGCTTCGCGAAATTACTGAATGAATTGTGATAAGTCACGACTTTGCGTCCGCGAAAGGGCGCCATCTCAGCATCCCACTTCTGCTCGGCTGCAGTCAGCCTCTTGTCGAAATCCTGAAAGCGTTCCTGGAAGTACGCTGCATCGGTAGGATCCAGCTCGCCGAGTTTGCCTGCGATTCCGCGCGCAACCCGGCGTCCGTTGTCGGGATCGAGCCAGTAGTGCGGATTACCCAACGGATGAACGTCGCCCATAGCGCGGGTAACCGTGCCGGTTGGAATTTCAAGAATTTCTGCAAATTGCGAAGCATCCAAGTACCCGTTTGCTCCCACCTGAATCCGCGGATTGCCGCTCTGCGTAATGAGTGGCGGCAACCATCCAATTTCCAGCTGCAGACCAACCGTGATCAGCACATCTGCCTGGCGCAACTTCAGCAGGAAACTTGGCTTGGCCTCGACAAAATGCGGATCCTGATATCCCTTGGCGATGGATTCGATATTGATGTGATCGCCCCCGACTTCCTGGGCGAGCGCGGCCATATCGGTCGTCGCAGTGATCACATTTAGCTTTTTCGCCTGCGCAGGGATAGCTCCCGCTAGAGTTGCCGCCACAACAGTGCCGATGATCAACGCCCTAAACTTGTCTGCCATTCTCATTCGTTTCTCCATGGTTCTCTTTGCGATCTCCGCGGCCCTTCTTGGGAAGGTCGCAAAGATGAGTTGATTCCGATGCTGTAAAAACCAGACTTCTCATAAGTCTCAGAACGGATGCGCTCCATGCGCACCCAGCGAAAAAATCAACTGCATGAGCAACTCATTGCTGTCTCTATTCTCAGCATATCTTGTAAAGCGATACTCTCCTCGAAGCTGACTGAATTCGCTCGGCCAATAAGTCACGGTTGCAGCTGCGCCCTTATCCATCAGATTGTCGAATTGACTGCGCTCTGACCAGTCGAAGCGTCCACCGGCAAACCAGCGGCGACCGAATTGATAATCGCCCGAGGCATACCCGCCGAACGACTTCTGCTCGCGTGGAAACTGCTGGCGTTGGCTCCAGATGAACTCGCTGCGCCCAACAAATGAATGGTAGATGGAACGACGCAGCGGCTTCCAGCGCACGGTCGCGTCAACCCCGTAGAGCTGTGTGATGAAATCGCCCGGTACGATGAGATTCCCGTTGTTATGTCCGCGAGCGTAAGAGACTCCAATATCCAGATTCGTGGACTCGTTCAGGTCTCGGTAGGCTCGAAGATGTTCAACTGTGCTCCGAAAAACTTGCCCCGTAACGTCCAGGAAAATGCCTTTGGGCGCCGGTAAGATTCGCTCAAGAGAGAATCCGGCATCATCAATCCCGTCTTCTCCGCCGACCAGGTTAGTGGTAACCAGCGGACGGTCCACCCAAGGGAGCACGTGATTGTGAAGCGTATTCACCTTGCCGAATACAGAACGCATCTTGCCCACCTTGGCCACAAATCCGCCGGGCAATGCAGTGAACGTGATGTAACCCTCCTCGAGGTTCACTCCTTCTTCTCCAAATGAGATGAAGAAATCGCCGCGCGCGTAGGGATCAATGATCGCCTGCAGTCCAATTTCGGACTCATGCATCTGCATTGAGGGAAACGGCTGGAGAGTCGCCAGCGGAGGAGGAGTGTTTCCACCCGCCGCACCGATGAAATCGCCGATCACGCTGATATCAGGATTGAGCGCCTTGGCGGCGGCAGAATTGCCGCCATAAATCGGCAGTTGGCCTTCAGCATTCGCCAGTCCGGCTTGGTTCTCGTTCGCCGTCGCCGGCTGCGGGACAGTTGCAGCTTGGGACGGGACGGTTGTTTGCGCCGCTGTGCTCGGTTCGGGTTGTGCGGTCGGTTGACCAGGTTGCGACTGGGCCGCGGCCGCCTTCTCGCTCTCCATTGTTCTGATTTTGCCCTCGAGCGCAATCAGGCGATCTTCCAGTTCACGAATGTGCTGCTCGAGTTCCGCATTGGGAGTGTTGGACTGTGGTGAGCTGGCCTGCTGCCCCCAGAACGAAACGCAGAGCAGCGCAAGCATTGCCGTATTCGCAACGACCTTCGTCTTCATTCTGAACTCCTTCAACTTCAAATCGCTAGAAATTGAATCCCACTTGTGCGGTCAATGTTCTCGGCGTTACATAGTGCGTTCCGCTGAACGTTGACAGAAAATTGTAAAGAGAGACTTTGTTGGTCAGATTAATAACCGACAATTGTGCGCTCCATCTGTGCTTGTCGCCGTGGAAAAGATTGTCGTCTCCAAGAGCGAGATCAAAGAGATGTCTCGGCGCAATTCGCGGCGGATTCTTGTCGTCATT
>QHZV01000158.1 GCA_003224785.1 Acidobacteriota bacterium | reverse complement strand
TAATTCAGCATTACTCCGGAATCTCCCAGGCAAAGCGCCCGAACATAGACACCCATCTCCGATTTCGACAAAAGCAATTTCGTTTCCTTGTCGGAGCCGAGCTCTGACGTGCCCGCTGACATAATCATTCCGCTCAGTCCAGTTTCCCTGGATCGAACGGTGGCGATTCTGCCCTCGAGTCCGTCGCTGATGGTGAAGTCATATTCGCCTGGCGCAAGCAACATCTTGCCCCAGTGAGCTTCGACCGGCAGTTTAAAACTTCCACGCGTGGTCTGTGCCTGTCCAGCAATACTGAATAGGCCCATCACGCACAATGTAAGCAGTACAACGCGAACTGCAAAGACTTTCCCATTCGGTTTCATTTGAGTCTCCTGTTGAGCTGTAAAGACACCTCGGCGACATGTGCCAAAACGTCTTCAGTTGTCGGGATTGACTGACGGGGTCCGGATGGAACTAACTGCCCAACGCTTGGGCTGCGAACGAACTGCGGGGTCCGTCTTCCTACCACACATCTTTGGGAAGACACGACCAGTTTGTCAGATGGTTAACAGCGCGTCCAATTGAAAGAATTTATAGGAACCATGAAATGAAAATGGGTATTTTGGTAATCCGATGTAGCAACGCGAGCGAAAAGCTGTGCCTCCGCTCGCGCAATGCTGTCCAATTACGCGGCCTTTCCGGCTGCCACTTTGTGAACAGAAGAATTCTCAACGGGCAGCGTTCTTACCGTGGGCGCTTCGATCATGACCGGCCCCAGAGCTGCGGAGACCTCTTTAAACAATCCGTTGTCGTAATTTTCAACGTCTGCCTTGCTATTCCAGAGCGTGTTGCAGCAAAACTCGCCAGTTGCAATATCAAGCGCCTCAATATTGTCTACGAACCCAGGTTGGCTCTGAATACGGGGCAAAAACTCACCGTTCAACGCGGCGCGAAATTCCTGAATGCGAGAGGGATCAATCTTGCAGGTAATAATTCGAGAGTACATAGCGTACCTCCTGATGGTTGACTTGCGTTTCGTTGCGGTCCAACCGCCACGTAAACGCGGATTGAACGTTAGTCTGGAGTGGGCCTTTTAGTCAACAAAAATAAAGGCCACCCGGTCGGCGGCCTTGACTCGAGGATTGTATGAGCTAGCCTGCTACTCCGGCCGGCCCTGGCTGTGGTTGCTGGTGCGCTGCGGCCGTCGCGGCGGCTGCTTCGTTCAGAATGCGATGATGAATCGTAAATAGCGCCAGCTCGAGCCGGTCTGAGACGCCAATCTTGTCGTACACGTTCCGCAGATAATTTTTGATCACCTGCTCCGTCGTCCCAAGTTGGGTGGCGATCTCTTTGTTCTTGTATCCCTGAACGATGAGCGCAACGATGCGCAGCTCTTTTGCCGTGAGGCGATCACGGACGCGCAATCCGACCATGTCGTTTTCGGTGAGCTCGCTCGGAACCGCGATGTCCTGAATCCAGGTCTCGCCACGCGCCACTTTGCGCACGCAATCTACCAGCGCGGAGCTAGTTACATTCCGGTAAACCACGCCGTGCGCGCCAGCACCCATATATTTCTGAGCGCTCTCGCCGGTGTCGCCCAAGACGACAACCCGCGTGCGGACCTTGTTCGCCGCCTGCAACACACCGTTGAATTCGTTGTGAAAGCCCCCAGCCACTATCAACACTGCCGCGCGGAATTTATCGAGCGCCATGAACATCTGCTCAGACGTTTGCGCCTGCGCCACAATGCGCATCTCGTCCTCGACCGCCAGCACCTTGGCGATCCCCGCACGAAAAATTGCCTGATTATCGGCCAGTATCAGTTTCAGCATTGATTCGCACCTCAAAGTTACGGCTGGCGAACGAAATCGTACGTGTCAATCACACAAGCTACGCCGTGTTCGTCGCCCTCACCGGCGTCCTTTCGAACTACGCGTCCCTTGCACTGCACCACTACATTCTCGTTGCCGCCGGTCAGTTCTGGTGGCAGCGCGATTTCAAATTCAACACTGGATCCAATTTCAAGCGCTGGATTGCCGCGGATATATACACCCGCCGCGCTCATGTTTCCAGTAACACTTCCCTGGTCCACGCCCTGGATCTTGATGGGTAATTCCAGGGGAAATCTTTTTCCCGTCCGTGCTTCGGACACAAGCCCTCCTTTTGCAAGGCCTATTTCGACCGCCTCGCTGGCCTCGAAAGCCGCACTCATAGCCATCTCCTGGGAGCTCGACGACCTTAGGGCGTTATATCACGGATGGCGGGTGGGATAAAAGAGTGCAGGTGACTTAATAGGTAATGGCAGCAAAGGCCTCACGATTTTAGGGTTCCTACGCTAGGAATCAGGAAATCTTGAAATTTTCAAAACTTGGAATTTGAAGCCTGAAACTAGAAACTCCCCTCTGCTATTCTCTTCCGCATGCCGGGATTTAACGGACTGCGCGTCCTTTCCTTCGAGAGCAGGCGCGCCCAGGAAATTGCACAGCTGATTCGCAATAACGGCGGCGAACCCGTCGTCGCGCCCTCAACCCGCGAGGTCCAGACTCCCAATGACGATGAGCAAGAGCTCATTCGTGGAATTCTCCAGCACGAATTCGACGGCATCATTTTCATGACGGGAGTCGGCGCCCGGGCACTCGTTCAGGCGGCTGAATCCGTCTGCACCAGGAACGAGTTCCTCACCGCACTGGGCAAAATCCACGTGATCGTTCGCGGCCCGAAACCCGCCGCCGTCATGCGCGAATTTAACGTGCCTGTCACCCTCGCAGTGCCCGAGCCCAACACCTGGCACGAAATTCTGAAGGCACTCGATGAGAATCCGGAGAAGGTCCCGCTGAAAGGAAAACGAATCGCTGTCCAGGAGCATGGAGAGCCCAGCCCCGAGCTTTACGACGCACTTCGGGATCGCGCCGCAGAGGTCGTGCCCGCTCGCGTTTATCGTTGGGAATTACCAGAGGACATCGAACCACTGAAACAAGCCATTCGCAACCTGACGGCACAGGCGATTGATGTTGTCATGTTCACCTCTTCCGTTCAGTATGTGCACG
>QHZV01000157.1 GCA_003224785.1 Acidobacteriota bacterium | reverse complement strand
GCGGACACTTCAAGCAATATCTGCGTAATAAATTGGTTGAACACAAGGAATACATCCGAGTTCACGGCGAGGACTTGCCGGAGATTGAGAACTGGAAGTGGGAATACTGAAGCAGCTGTCAGCCATCAGCTATCAGCCATCAGGAAAAACTCAGTGAAACCCTCACCGGCTTTTTCGGCGAGGCTGGCGCTAGTGAAGGTTTGGCGCCCGAGTCTTACACGATGAAAATTCTGGTCCTCAATTCCGGCTCCAGCAGTCAGAAAAGTGCGCTGTTTGAGCTTGGGCCAGAGTCTTCGCGCGATCCGGTTCCGCCGCTGTGGGAAGGCTCGCTGCAATGGAGCGGCGAAGCGGAGGAGCTTCATATCCGCAATCAAACGGGTTCTGAGATTCGCCGAAGTAGCAAGGCCGGTGACCATCGAGCTTCGGTTGCTGCGATGCTGGAAAATCTATGGAACGGGCCGACGGCAGCGCTGAAATCACCTTGTGAAATCAACGCTGCCGGACACCGCATCGTTCATGGAGGTCCCAAGCTCATCAAACCCACGCTCATCACTGCGCAGGTGAAGCAGGCAATTGAAGAGGTCGCGGCAATTGCGCCCCTGCACAATCAAGCGGGATTGCAAGGGATCGAGCTGATCGAAAAGCTGCTGCCCCATGTCCCTCAAATTGCGGTATTCGATACCGGCTTTCACCGCACCCTGCCGACGAAAGCTTTCGTCTATCCAGTGCCGTACATCTGGTACGAGCGCGAAGGCATTCGCCGCTACGGTTTTCACGGAATCAATCACGAATACTGCGCAAACCGCGCTGCTCAAATGCTTGGGCGGGATATATCTTCGCTGAAGATAGTCACCTGCCACCTGGGAAATGGCTGTTCCCTGGCCGCTATTGATAGCGGCAAGAGCGTGGATACCACCATGGGTTTCACGCCGCTCGAAGGATTGATGATGGGGACGCGGTCGGGTTCGGTAGACCCGGGAATTCTGATTCATCGTCAGCGAAACAATTCCCAGGACTCGAATGAACTCGATCACGCGCTGAATCACGAGTCGGGCCTGCTGGGCATCTCAGGCGTTTCCGGTGATATGCGCGAGGTTCTAAAAGCCATGCGCGCCGGAAATGAGCGGGCGCAGCTTGCCTTCGACATTTTTGTTCATCGGCTGCAAACCGGAATTGCGGCAATGGCTGCCTCGCTCGGCGGAATCGATGTGCTCGTGTTCACGGCTGGAATGGGGGAGAACTCGCCGGAGGTCCGCGCCGCTGCTTGCGAGAAGCTGGGCTTTCTGAGCATTGAGCTGGATGGCACGAAAAACTCCGGAGCGCGGGCCGACGCTGAAGTTTCATCAGTTCCCTCGAAAACGCGAGTGCTGGTAATTCGAGCACAAGAGGACTGGGCCATTGCACTGGCATGTGTAGGTTTATCTCGGAGGGGCGACATTGAGGCGCCGGTCGAGCCTACTCAGGCATGGCAATCAGGAACGGAGTAGTTCAAGTTTGGTTTCCGTGAACAAATTCCATTGTGCTGGCGAACGCAAACCGATATCATTCCTCGCGTTCCGGTTGCCCCACAAATTAGGGAGCAACCCGCCACGGGAGACTTCGCGATGGATACTTCTTCGGGCTTTATATTGGTTATTTACGGTGTCGTTGGCCTCTTTCTGCTGGTAACGATCTTCAGTGGCTTCTTTCAAGTCAGGACCGCGGAAGCTGTAGTGGTCCAGCGCATGGGGAAGTTTCTGCGCGTTGGCACGGCGGGCATCAATTTCAAGTTGCCATGGCTGGACCAGATCGCCGGCCGCATTGATCTGCGGGTGCAGCAGCTCGCGCTCGATGTCGAGACCAAGACAAAAGACAATGTGTTTGTGAAAATTCCGGTTTCGGTGCAGTATCACGTCATTCCTGAAAAGGTGTACGAGGCTTTCTATAAGCTGGCGAACCCGAAGCAACAGATTTCGTCGTACGTGTTCAATGTGATTCTGGGACACGTGCCGAAAATGAACCTCGACGACGCGTTTCTGCAGCAATCGGATATTGCAGTAGCGATTAAGGAAGGTCTGGACGACGTGATGCAGACCTATGGCTACGCCATTGATCAGGCGCTGGTCACGGATATTCAACCGGATGAAAAAGTGAAAGCTGCGATGAACGAGATCAACGCGGCACAGCGCGAACAGGTGGCGGCAAGCGCCCGCGGCGAGACAGAAAAGATCCTGAAAGTGAAGCAAGCGGAAGCGGAAGCCGAGAGCAAAGCCTTGCAGGGCCAGGGTATTGCCAATCAGCGGAAGGCGATCATTGAAGGCTTGAAACAGTCGGTTGAGGCATTTTCAGCCGCGGTCGAGGGCGCTACGCCCAAAGACGTGATGATGCTGGTCCTGGTCACGCAGTATCTGGACACGATGAAAGAGATCGGCGCGCAGGACAAGAGCAACACCCTATTCGTGTCGCACAGTCCGGGTGCGATCGGCGAGCTATTCCGCCAAATGGAAGAAGCCATTATGGTCGGGCAAAGAGCCGCCGCTGCTGGAACGTCCTAGCGCCGATGGCGTTTTCGGCTTCCCTGTTCAGGTTTAGTCGCTATGCTGTAGCCTGCCCTGCTGGGGCACCCGACACCATCGCTGCCGTCATCAGCGTTTGACCCACCCGCGCCGCCCTTTCCGTGGAAGCCGGGGAAGGTCCTTCATATTGCGGAATATGGGTACATTTCCGTGTGCTAGAATAGCGAATGAAAAGCGAATACAGCGATGTCGCAATCCTTTCCCTTACTTCCCGATTCAGGCCCGCGCCTGGTGGGAATTGCACGCCTCGCCGCGCATGGTGAAAGTGTCCGCCAAGGGCACGAAGTCGAATACTTCACA
>QHZV01000156.1 GCA_003224785.1 Acidobacteriota bacterium | reverse complement strand
GGCATACCTCAAGAATCGGCTGCGGGATACCGATATCCTGCAGGAATATTTTATTCCCTATGATCGTATGCCAGAGTTCGTGGATGGGTTGCGAAGTGTCGTGCGGCGGAACAAAGCCAACCTACTCAATGTGACCATCCGTACTGTCCACAAGGACACAGTCACTGCCTTGCCATACGCAAAACAGGATATGTTCGGCTTTGTGCTCTATTTCAACGTTGGATTTGACGAAAAAGAAAATGAAATCCTGCGCAAGACCACGACTGATTTGATCGATGTGGCTGCATCCGCTGGCGGTACCTTCTACCTGCCGTACCAATTGTTCTACTCGCAAGAGCAGTTGCGAAGAGCCTATCCGGAAGTAGGACCGTTCTTTGCAGCGAAGAAAAAATACGACCCCATTGAGCTTTTCTCGAACAAATTCTATGAGAAGTATGGAATGTAATGAATAGGAGTGGCCCCACTTCTCGCGATTTTCTAGAAGTGGGGCTTTTTACGCTCACGCGCTCTTCTTCACTTCGTGCACTTGCGACGGCTGATACTTCCCTGGCTCGGCGCGGGTCGCAATGGCTAAGCGGTTCCAGGCATTGATGGTGGCGACCGCCAAGGTCAGGTCCGCTAATTCTTTTTCCGCGAAGTGCGGACGCACTTCTTCGTAAACGTCGTCGGGTACGTGAGTTTCGGCGACACGGGTAACGGCTTCCGCCCACGCCAGGGCTGCGCGTTCGCGATCCGTGTAGTACGGCGATTCCTGCCAGGCGTCGAGCCCATACAAACGTTGCTCGCTTTCGCCGTTTGCGCGCGAGTCTTTCCAGTGCATGTCAATGCAGTAAGCGCAGCCGTTGATCTGCGAGGCGCGCAGTTTGATCAAAAGAAGAAGAGATAGTTCCAGCCCTGATTGATGTAGATAAGTCTCGAGTCCCCGCATGGCTTGGTAAGCGCCGGGAGCAATTTTGGGGTCAATTCGCGGTTGCATAGTTTCCCTCCAGAGTTTTTATGTAGTTATTTGGATTACGAGGCAGACAGCCTGGATGTGACTTTTGGCTGTGAAAAACGTCGATTTTGGAGGCCTGCATAGAACAACAACGCTGTGCCAAGGTGCAAACTGATTAGCTATACTGATGATCGATGGACGTTGAGCAGACCATCGCCGATATCGAGCGCCTCGAGGACATCTTCGCAGTCCCCGACACCAGACCGCTCAACTCAAGCGATATCTCGGCTGCAAATCGAAGGCACGATGCCGCGCTAGCCCACAGCCCATGGTTCAAGCTGTGGCAGCAATACGGCGTCTGCTGCCGATCCGAGTCTCCAGTTTTCCGTCCTCCCGAGGGCTAGGCCCTTTCCGGCAAGAGCATAAGATTTCATTGTTCACGCCAGCCATGCAAATTGCACCAATGTAACTGCGATACAATCCGTGGGCACAATTCTCAAGGAGCTGCGCATGGCATCGGTATTGATTACGGGGACGAGCAAAGGCATCGGGTTGGAAGCGGCGCTGGCTTTTGGCCGTGCAGGTTACAAGGTGCACGCCACCATGCGCAATCCGTCGCAATCTCCGGAACTGGCGCAAACCGCTGCGCGCGAGAAACTGCCGATCACTGCCTCGGCAATGGATGTGGACTCCGACGAATCCGTGCGTCAGGCTATCGTTGCCATAGAAGAGGCTCACGGCGCGATTGATGTGCTCGTCAACAATGCTGGCATCGAGCGGTCGGGCTCGGTGGAGGAGCTACCGCTGGCCGATTTTCGCGCGGTCATGGAGACGAATTATTTCGGAGTGATTCGTTGCGTTCAAGCCGTAACCCCGCGAATGAGACAGCGCCGAAGCGGTTGTATCATCAATGTGAGTTCTGTCGCCGGGCGCCTCACCAGTTCGCCATTGTAATCCTATATGGCGTCGAAGTGGGCCCTCGAGGCTTTAAGTGAAGCGCTCGCCGGCGAAATGAAAACGTTTAATGTTCGCGTAGCCATCGTCGAACCAGGTATTATTGATACAGCAATGGCACGGCGGATCGGCGTTGCTCCGTCACATTCGCATTACCCACAGCAGGCGCGGTTCGCTTCCCTTTTTGAGGCTTCGCTTCAGAGTCCGGTTCCGCCCACACTAGTTGCAGAAAAGATCTTAGAAGTTGCTGAGAGTACGTCCTGGCAGCTCCGTTATCTAGTCGGTCCCGACGCAGCCCCCTTTCTGCAGTGGCGGAGTCAAATGACCGACGAAGAATGGGTGGACTTATACGCCAGCGACGACGAAACCTGGTATCGGCGCATCGAGCGCGATTTCGGCATGGATACGCGGCCAAAGAATATGCCGGCGGCTTTAGGCTCCTCTTAAGGGGACACATCGCACTTAAATGGTTGAAAGAGACTCGCGCCAAACAATTTTGGAGGCAACAGCACAGTGGCAATTCCAGGCGGCACCGCGGCAGCGCGTCCATTCCTTCCCGCAAAGGACTTCGAGACCAGCCGCGCGTTCTACGAGGCGCTCGGCTTCTCCAAACTCCTCGACGGAGACGTCGCCATTTTCGGCGTTGGGCCGAGCGCATTCATTCTCCAGCGGCGTTATCAAGAGGATTGGGCCGGAAACTTCATGATGCAGCTGATGGTGGATGATCTCGATGCATGGTGGACGCATATTCAGGGTTTGGACTTGCCCGGAAAGTTCGGCGTTCAGCCGCCTAAGGCACCGGAGACACAGCCATGGGGATTGCAGGTCGCATACGTTTATGACCCATCCGGCGTGTTATGGCATATCGCCCAACGCAGAGAGAACGCGCCCGCAGACTAGGCGCCAAGAAAGCTGTTCCGGCCGTTCACTTTTAGCGCTACTAACAAATGAGGGTGCTCCACCCTGCGCGATTTTGGTATGGTAGGTATTCCGACTGCATGCACCTTTATTCCTGTATTCCCAGCGCTTTTCGGGGAATTGAAGCCCCGAAAGTACATGTCCTTCGTACAGTCAAATATGTACTTATCATTCTTGCATGCTGGATGGAGCCGTTTTATGTTGACTTCAACGTTTTGCTCTTTCGCTTTGGCCGGACGGGGTAAGCCCACCCCACCACCTGAATTCGGGATGTGTCGTGGCGGAGCTACGCGAAGCGCTAAAAAAATGCTGGAGGGTTCCTCCGACTTCTAGCACAGTCAGCTCCCCCGTCCACGTGGTAGCGAATTTTTCATCGACTGCCCAAATCGAGTCGATCAGCGTCGTTCTAGATGGTGCGGAAGTGGCCCAGCCCCAAGCGGTCACTCCCCTTGACATTCAAGTTCCAATGTCCGCCGGCAACCACACTCTGACTATCAATGCCGTGCAGTCGGACGGGCTTCAGCTTTCCGCCTCTCGCTCGGTCGATGTTTCCGCGCCAGTGGCCTCGATGAGCACGAGCTCAACTTCAAGCGCGACCACAGTGCCTGACCCCGGGATCGCTATGAGCACATCGGGAGGCACTTCATCCATCAGTCATATTGAGGAGAAGTCGGGCTGGTACATGTACCCCGACCAGGGCAATCCAAATTGCAGTTCGAAACCGACCCTCATTTCCTCACCGTCGCTCGATGGAACTTCAGGCAGGTTCCATCTCGATCCGACTGGACAGTTCAACAACTGTCTGTGGCCGATTAAGCTCGGAACAAGCTCCGCTACCCACTTCAAGCTTGAGACAAGCTTCCAATTAAGCAGCCCGTGGAGTTCTCAGGGAGTTGAATTCTCGTCCAACAAACATATAGGCACCAAGTGGTACAAGTTCTCGGTGCAATGCTCGTACTACAAAGGCGTGTTCAGCGTCTGGGACACGGCGGGCTCTCAGTGGGTTGCAACCAGCATTCCTTGCAAGCGGCCGGCCGCCAACACCTGGGAACACCTGACGGTCCAGACCGAAATCAATAACGGAAAAGCTGTGTTTCTGTCGCTCACACACAATGGCGTGACCCATACGATCAACAAGTCTTTCAATCCAAAAAGTGGCACAAGCTCCAACAGCTTCGGCGTCCATGTTCAGATGGATGGAAATCGATCTGGAGATTCCTATTACGCCTGGGTGGATAATCTCAAGATCACGCTTTGGTGAAGGTTCGGACGGGGTGTTTAGCCTTCAACACCCCGCCGCATCGCCAGTTCGTAGCGTGGCGTAACCTCTTGTATTTGATTCAGCACCGCACCTTAAGACCGCAATATCTACTCGCTAGAAGTTTCCATACACGACTAAAGAACTACGCGTCCCGATATACACCTTCCCATTGATAACCAGCGGCGGAGCAAACTTGATCGCTTGGCCCAAACTATCGCGCGTAGCGTTTTGATTGCTGTTGTACAACTCCCTTGACACCTTGGTCGCGTCATAGGCGTGCAGCACGCTCGCGCCTTTTTCCACTGCCCACAAAATACCGCTACCATTTCCGTTTCCTGAGACCACAGGGCTACTTCCGGGAAAGGCATAGGTTGTAGGCGAAACGTCAGACGGTGTTGTGTTTAATTTGCTGGTCTTGGTATTCAGCACAAATCGTTTTATGGGATCGTTGGTCCCGGAAAAATACACATTCCCATTCCAATATGCCGGAGTACTGAAATTGCGCTCCAAATCAGCAGTATTCGTAGCCACTCCCACTGCATTTGGGATCGATTGAACAATTTGGCAGTCACAGGCGGAGTTGAACTGCCCCATGTTGTCACGATTAACGACGTAGATGCGGCCTTCCTTTCCCGCTCCAATCATTACGTTTGGAAATGGACTAGACCCAAGTGGTGGCAGCAGAGTCGCCAACCCCGATCCAAGGTCCCGGTCATTCGCGGTCAGGGCGGAAACGTTAAAGGGGGTGAAGAAATCGGCAATCGAAAGAGATCCGCTGGCTGGCGACAACTTTAGGTACGAGTCGCCCCAGTCCGGGCCCCTGTCCCATGTTCCATTCCCGGTGACGGTGTATATGAAAGTGCCGTCCGAAGCCAAGTGGGCGCCCCAAATGCTTCCTTGTGCGCCGTTCGGGGTGGCATTAAACACTGCCGTTTGTGCCAAACTGCTGGCGGAATAGCCGAATATCCAGCCGTGATATGGGTCTGTATCACCATAGGAAGCGAAGGCAACGTAGATCGTGCCGTTCAGTTCGAGTAGCGCCGAACGGTCGCTTGCGGTTTTTGGATTGAACTTAACCGTGCCGTTTACCGCATCGTATCCAGTTCCAGCAACGCTCCCCGTAATGGTCACCGGACTTCCCGCATTCTCAGTGCCGGTAAGCATGTTAAGAGAGTGGAGCATATGCGAATATGCTCCCGTCGTGGAATTGAACTGCCGGTTTGCAACATAGATGTTTCCGAGGGCAGTATCAATAACCGGGGTAGCCGTAATCCCGATGACAGGCGCTACGCCGCAACCACTGATGTTGCCGCAGGGAACGGTTGAGCCGAAACTTGTCTTCCACAACAGACCTTTACCGTCCGCATCGAATGCATAGACATTATTGCCTTCGCTCGCGACGTAAACCACGTTGTGTGTTGCACCATTGACCAACAACCGCGGAACAAATAATGGCTGTCCATAGATGTAGCCGCTAACACCATATGAAAATAACTTTTTGAAGGTCGCGGTATTCACGTTGGTCGGTGTGAGTATGTACTCGGCCGTAGTCACGTTGTTTCGCCGAGTGCCATAGCCCCAAGTGGTGACCGCCGGGGGCGTAGGTAGTGCCACACTTATCGAATTCCTGAACGATGAAATTGGGATAGCTGCCCGGATTCAGGATAAAGGACTGGCTGAAACTGGCGGCCGAGACCTTGAACAGCAAATTGGAGGCTGTCGGATAAACCCTCATCGAGGCGATCCCGGCTGGGCACGTCGGAGGAGGAACCGCATTGGCGGTAACGGTCACCGGCGTTGCGTCCGTGCTGCCATTCGCCGGAGCCGTAATCGTGATAATCCCGTTTGAGGTAGAGGCGAAAGTGTAGGAGGAGAGAAAAAACAGAGTTACCACAAGCGACTTCATATACTGAAAACTCCAACGCGGAAATGCTTCTTCCCTGTCCGGGCGAGTTGCTACCACAATCCAGATAATTTCTCTGGCATTCCGGCCATAGCAATGGAGAGGAGGAACCAGGAAGAAGCCTTAGAATAGCAGTTCCAATCTCCCGGACAATATTTTTTTGTTCAGTAAAATGGTGCACTCGTACGGATTGCTGATCTAGGTGGTGCGGCGCTGTAGATGTATGTAGAAGGTTAGGTGGTTGCCTAAGAGGGGAATACAGGAAACACTGTACGAATTTCGGAAGCCAAGCCGGCTTACCAAATTTCTAAACCGCCTCGTGCTCGCCGGTTCTTCCACTACTCGCCCTGCGCGGTCTTTAGTGTGGGTCGTCTCGAGTGCGTGCAGCTGAAGATCATCCACTCCAGAAATTGTCAGTAGGCCTGCGGGTGAAAGATGGCGGAGAGAGTGGGATTCGAACCCACGTTAGAGTTTCCCCTAAACACGCTTTCCAAGCGTGCGCCTTCAGCCACTCGGCCATCTCTCCGGCGTTTTTTGGGAAGGACTGCTCTTTGATTCTATGGGCACGAACTGCCTCCCGCAACTTGCGGACAAAAATGAGCAGTTGATTAGAGGAAAAGAAACGGGAAAACGCAACTACGAGGGCTTCTTGACCTCTTCAGCGGTTGGCTGCAGTGCCTGATCTTTGGCAGGTTCCGAACCTTGTGCTGTCTGAGCCGGTGCAGCCTGCTTCACATCCAGCACTACCCGATTATTCAAGCAGTACAGTGCAAGCTCCAGCCGATCGGCCACGCCCAGCTTGTCATAGACTTTGCGCAGATAATTCTTGACCACCTGCTCGGTTGTTCCTACGCGGGCCGCGATCTCTTTGTTCTTCATCCCCTGCGTGACGCAGGAAACGATTAAGGATTCTTTTGGCGTGAGCTGGACCTTAGTTCGCGTTCCGTGCGGCCGGGCACCGTGCGAGCGATAAGCTTCGAGCACCCACTTCACCGCATGCGGCTCGAGCCAGGGTTCTCCGTTTGCAATGCTGCGCAGGCAATCCACAAACAAGTCAGAATCAATTTCGCGCGAAACGATGGTGTGCACGCCGCGGCGGAAAAGCTCTAAGGTCAGCTCCTGGTCCGGCGTTTCGGTGACTACAGCCAGCCGCAGCGCGGGCGCCTGTTTCATGATTTCCTGCGCGGACTCGACAGGATTCTGGGCCAATGCAGCTTCGAAGATCAAAATTTCAGCGGAGAATTTTTTCGCGGCAGCGATTGCCTGATCGAGCGTCTCCGCCTGTCCCACAACGCGGATGTCGTCTTCTACAGCAAAAATTTTGCGCAACCCGGCGCGGAAGATCGCTTGCGAGTCGGCCACGATCACACGAATAAACTGTTCCCTGGTCTCCATGGAAGGAGGGGCCACTCTCGGTTCTCCCGTGCTCAAAGCAGCGCTTGCCATCGGTTGCCTATGTGGGTTGGACATTCTTGTCCAACGCCTTTGCCCGTGCGGGACAGGACACTCATGTCCGCCCGTTCTCGAACTTTACCGGCGTTCGAAACGATATTCGTCAATCACTACTGCGACGCCGCGCCGTCCATCTTGTGCATCATCAGCGCGAACCACGCGTCCCCGGCACTCGACCTTCACGTCCGCCTCGGCTCCCACAACTTCCGCGGGAAGCGAGATCGTGAAATCAACCGTCGAGCCGATCGGCATATCCACGTCGTGATGGAACAGCACGCCATTCGCGGAGATGTTGTCACTCTCCGTGTCAGACTCGCCGGTTTGCGACTTCAAATGAATCGGGAGTTTGACGGGAAAACGCGCAGCGCCCTGCACTTCGGAATAGCGCGACCGTACAGCTTTGGCAGCACCACTAGAATTGACTGATTCGTTGGACATCAAAGGCAGACTACATGGCTAGACGAGGTGGCGAAAGTTACCGAAGTCATTGCACTTCGAGGGTTAAAAGCTTATGGTACATGGACTTGCGGGTAGCATAGCGACGACTTGAAGCGGCCGAACTTCAGCCAAATACGCCCGCAGGTCCGTCCAACCCGAAAGTATCACTGAG
>QHZV01000140.1 GCA_003224785.1 Acidobacteriota bacterium | reverse complement strand
CGTGCGCTTACGGTGTTGCAAGTTCTTTCGAGTTTGGCTCCGCGAGTAACAGCACTGAGCGTGCTCCCGGGTACCACCAGGTTGATATGTCGCTGTTTAAGGATTTTCACGTATCAGAGCAGCAGGTGATCGGTTTCCGCGCCGACTTCTTCAATGTCTTCAATCTGGTCAGTTATGGGAATCCGGATAATTCGATATCTGACTTCTCGACTACGCCGGCGAACAACAACTGGGGTCGGATAGGTAGCGTGCGTTCTCCGGAACGACAGATACAATTCAGTCTGCGCGCTATATTTTCTAGCGGGTCTATTTTCTAGCAGCTCTGGGTCTGCCGGTGCTCCCGCCTCCGGCAGATCGCAGACTCTAACCGAAGGCGTACGCAGCAGGGGCATATGAGCGATCCGGTGATTCTGGAGGTTTGTGCTGACTCGGTGGAGTCTGCGATTGCAGCGGAGCGGGGCGGCGCACATCGCATCGAGTTGTGCAGCAATCTTCTAGAAGGCGGCGTGACTCCCAGCGCCGGGCTGATCTCTACCGTCCGCAGCAAGATCTCGATAGGAATATGGGTGATGATCCGCCCGCGCGGAGGCGACTTTTGCTACAGCAGCGATGAATTCGAGACCATGGAGCAGGACGTTCTCACCGCAAAGCAACTGGGTGCGGATGGAATTGTTTTTGGAATCCTGCAAGAAGATGGGCGGGTAGATGTGCCCCGGACGCGCCATCTGGTCGGGATTGCGCGGCCGTTGAAGTCCACTTTTCACCGTGCATTTGATATGTCGCGCGACTTCAGCAGCGCACTGGAAGACATTATTTCGGCCGGGGTTGATCGTGTTCTGACCTCGGGTGGCGAGCAGAAAGTTGAAGATGGCATCCCGACGGTTGTGGAATTGATGCGAGCGGCTGGGCAGAGAATAACAGTGATGGCGGGCGGCGGTATCGGCGAAAACAACGTGCACCGTGTGCTCTCCAAAACCGGAGTTCGAGAAGTCCATGCCAGTGTGCGCGTACCGGTACCGAGCCCGATGTTGCATCGGAATGAGAAGATTTCGATGGGCGCGATCAAGGGCCGCGAGTACGACCGGGCTGTAGTTCTTCAAGACCGAGTTCGGCGGCTGGTCGAAGCCACGGCGAATGGTCGGCGGCGCGGCGTGAAGGCAAGGTAAAATCGGCACCCATGCCTACGCGCTCGCTTCTTCGATTAGGACTGATTGCGATTCTCGCGTGTGCCGCGCCACTGCACGCGCAGAATTTCACCGACGTAAAGCCGTCCTCGCAGCAAGTCGAATGGCAGGACCTGGAGTTCGGAGTCATCATTCATTTTGGAACGAACACGTTTCTCGACCGAGAATGGGGAGACGGTACGGCCGATCCGAAAATATTTGCTCCCACCAACTTTGATCCCGAGCAGTGGATGCGCGCTATCAAGGCTGCTGGGGCCAAGTACGTGATTTTCGTTGCCAAGCACCACGACGGATTTTGCCTTTGGCCGACAGAGCAGACGAATTACAGCGTCAAGGCCAGCCCGTGGGGAAACGGGCAGGGCGATGTGGTGCGGCGAGTGTCAGACGCGGCGCACAAATACGGATTGAAGTTTGGTATTTATCTTTCGCCGTGGGACCGGCACGAACCTAAATACAAAAACTTCGCAGAGTATGACAACTACTACATTGCCGAACTCCAGGAGTTGATCAGCAACTATGGCGATCTGGTGGAATTCTGGCTGGACGGTGCCGGGAGTGAAGGCCACGTTTACAACTTTCCGCGGATTATCGAAAACCTTCGCGTAAGTCAGCCGAACACTCTCGTGTTTGCCGATGCAGCTTTGTTCGAATATGGAGATATTCGTTGGGCCGGCAATGAAGACGGAAGGATTCCATACGAAAATTGGAATGTTCTCGATCGCCACGGCTATCTTCGATGGAGACCGGCGGAGGCCGACACGCCTTTGCGCAAAGCACATTGGTTTTGGCATCCGAATGATGAAACTTCGCTCAAGAGTGTTCATGAGTTGATTTCCATTTACGAAAGCACAGTCGGCCACGGTGGTCAGCTGATGCTCGGCATTGCTCCTGACAAGAGGGGACTGCTGCCGGAAGTAGATGTGAAGCGCCTGGAAGAATTCGGAGCGGCGGTTGGCAAGCGCTATTCAGGCAACCTGATTTCGAATCGCGTTCGAAATGCGACTACCAATGCGGCATTTGATGGAGATCCCAACACGTTCTGGTCGGCGCCGGCGGGCTCGCATCACGCAATTCTGGAAGTCGCGTTTGCGAAGCCGGTAAGCTTCGATCACAGCTTGACTATGGAATGGCTGAATGACGGGCAGCACATTCAGCATTACCGGATCGAAGCCTGGGACGGAAAGGGCTGGAAGGTGCTGACGGAAGGGCACGCGATCGGGCACAAGAAAATCGATAGCTTCAGGCCGGTAACTACATCGCGTGTGCGTTTGAACATTCTGGAATCATCTTCCGAGGCGCATGTGCGAGAGTTCCAAATCTATGACGTTGGGAAGAACTGATATGTTTGCGCCCCAGTGGGCAAACGCTAACTGTGCCGGGCCTTTCCGCGAATTGGATTAGCTCGCAGTCAATGACGGCGGCGCAGCATCATCTCCTGCGCCAAACTGTTTATCAGGCTGGCTGCCCATCGTGAACACTATCGCCGCCCCATTCACGATATCGGTATGGCGGAACCACAGCTTTGAGTTTCCCGTGGCAGAAGCTGCGCAGTGAAAGTCCGGGCAAGTATGAAGCCTACCTTGACCTCGTACCCGGAGAATGGACGAAGGTGAAGGTTGTCGTCGGCGACAAAGCTAAGCTATACGTGAATGGTTCCGCGCAGCCGACACTCGTGGTAAACGATTTGAAGCAGCCTCGCGCAGCGGGCGCGATCGGGCTGTGGGTTGGTCCAAGCTGGGTTGTGGTTTGATATATGCGAAAGGAAAGAGGTGGCATGTCAGGCAGCGAAGTAAATAGCAAAGCACGAACGGTGACCTTGCACATGGTTTCCAGTCTGGACGGTTTCATTGCGAAGAAGGACAACACTGTCTCGTGGCTGGATAGCCCCGGAGACATTTACGAACGTGGCGTGTCCATTTCCGCGGAAGAAGCCGCGGCCTTCGTCAAAACCATTGACTGTTATGTGCTCGGTTCCCGCACCTATGAACACGCGCTTGAACTAGGCTGGCCATACGGCGACACTCCAACCGTAGTTGTCACCAGCAGAGAATTATCCCCAGTCAAGAAGAGCGTCCAGTTCTATTCCGGTGATCTCAAGACATTAGTTGATGTGAACCTCGCGCCTCGATATCGAAATATCTGGCTGGTAGGCGGGGCCATGTTGTGCAACCGTTTTCTCGAACTCGGGCTGGTGGACAAAATCAAATTGATGATTGCGCCTGTCGTGTTGGGTGAAGGACTCCGGCTCTTCGGTTCACTTCCTGAACAGCGGTGGAGTTTGAGAAACGTCGTCTCTTACAAGAACGGCTTTGTCGAGTTGTCTTACTCGGCGGTTACCGCGTGAAGATGTGGGGGCTGGGCCGCTCCGCGTCGGGAAGTTTCTTCCGCAAGGAACTCGTGGCGTCCGGACGTCGCCACGATAGACCGACCGTTCCTCGTTGTTTGAAGCTGCACCATGGAAAACTCCCAGTTCTCGGAACAGCGGCGAGAAGTGGCGCACCCCAATTTTGTCTCGGGAGATAATACTCAACCAGCGGGAGCGGGCTGCCCGGCCCCGTCCTATCACGGTAACAGCAGCTTCTGCCGACCAGAACGCAAGTCGAAAGTTTTTCCCTTCCAAATAAATTCGCCGTTTACGTTGCCGGGAAGATTGATTTCAGCGTTCACACTGAGTCCGCTTGAACTG
>QHZV01000139.1 GCA_003224785.1 Acidobacteriota bacterium | reverse complement strand
GCCATTCTCAACAAAGTGCCGATAGCGCCGGTGCAGTTGAATCCTGAGCTTCCGCCGGAGCTGGAGCGCATTGTCAATAAGGCGCTGGAAAAAGATCGCGACCTGCGCTACCAGAGCGCCGCCGAAATTCGTGCCGATCTGAAAAGGCTGCAACGCGACTGGCTGGCCTCTTCGCGACACCAGATTGCAGCATCCGGCTTAGAGACCTCCGGAACGCACACCTTGCATCTTGGAAAATTTGATGTCCCAGCCAGATCCGGGCGCCGTCGCTTCCCGCTGCTTGTGGGCGCGGCGTTGGTGGCGTTAGTTGTCGGGGCGCTCGCGGGCGTTTGGTTCAGCCAGCGTAATGCCACTCCATCGGTGCCGACATTTCGCGAATTAAGTTTCCGACGCGGCGCGCTCTATGCAGCCAGGTTCGCTCCAGACCCGCGTTCGGCAATTTACAGTGCCCTGTGGGAAGGAAATCCTGAGGCCGTCTTCATCAGTTCTCCCAATTCCACCGAGTCCCGCGACCTCGGCCTTCCGTCAACGGAAGTCTTGGCGGTATCTTCGGGTGGCCAAATTGCGGTGCTGCGGCGCTTTGGCGTGAGCCCGAATCATTTCACGCATCGAGGCACTCTGGCGCAGGTTTCGATCGGCGCGGATGCTCCCCGTGATCTGCTGGACAATGTTGAGGCCGCAGATTGGGCGCCGGGAGGGGAATCATTGGCGGTGGTCCACGTCGCGAACGGCCAGAGCCGTATTGAGTATCCCATTGGCAAAGTTCTGTATCAGACTCCCGGGTGGATTGGCAATCTTCGCTTCTCTGCGAAGGGTGATCGGATCGCGTTTATTGACCACAACCTTCTCGGCGACGATGGCGGCACCATCAGCGTAGTTGACCTGAACGGGAAGAAAACGGACTTGACGGACCGCTGGGCAAGCGCTGTTGGAGCTGCGTGGTCGCCTTCGGGAGATGAAATCTGGTTCACCGCCACCGCCACCGGATTCAGCCGTTCGCTCCGCGGTGTCACTTTGTCCGGAAAACTGCGGGAACTGCTCAGCGCCCCAGGAACACTGACTTTGCATGACGTCGGCGCAGGCGGCCGCGCCCTAATTTCACGCGACGCAATGCGGGCGGGCGCCATCGGCCTGGCTCCTGGCGAGAGCAAAGAACGGGACCTTAGTTGGCAGGACTGGACAGTGCCCATCGACATTTCACAAGACGGTAAAAAGATCCTGTTCATTGAAGCAGGTGAGGCCGGCGGCGGTGAATACGCCGTGTTCAGCCGCGACACAACCGGCACTTCGGCGGTCCGGCTAGGGCAGGGATCTGCAAATGCTTTTTCGCCGGATGGAAAATGGGCTCTGGTTTTGCGGCAGAATGTTTCGCCGCCAGATTTCATTCTGCTGCCCACTGGCGTGGGAGAGCAGCGTTCACTTTCTACCGACAAAGTAGTGCCTGCCGGCGGTCAATTCTTTCCTGATTCCAGGCGGATTGTTTTCCAAGGCAACGAACCCGGTCACGCATCGCGCGTTTATGTCATGAGCCTGGATGGCGGGCAGCCTCGCGCGATTACTCCAGAAGGTTTTGGCTTGGGATCATATCCACGCATGATCTCTCCAGATGGGACGCGCATCGCAGTTGTCGGGAACGATGGCATTGCTTTGGTGTCTGCTGATGGCGGCGATCCTCAACCGGTGCGTGGTTCTGAACCGAGTGATGCACCGTTGAAGTGGACCAGCGCAAACGCACTGATTGTAGGGCAACGCGGTGAAACTTCTTGTCCGGTCTGGAAGCTGGATCTACAAACCGGCGCCAGAACGCCATGGAAGACCGTCTTGCCGGCGGACGTCGCTGGTGTGACTGGCGTTTCATGCCCTCGACTCGCAGCTGACGAACAGCATTACGTGTTCGGATACGTCCGCCAACTGTCGGACTTGTTTTTGGTGGAGCATCTGAAGTAGGGCTCCGCCGGTGCTTTCCATTTTAAATCGCCCGTGACGCAATCCTTCCAGGAGGACACATGAAACGCATCATTCTTGCTGTTTATCTATTCATTGCGATCGGTGCCTACGCCCAAGGCGACCGAACATTCCTCAAGTCAAAGCTTGCCATCGAGCGGCATCTGCCGTTCAGCAGCGCGGTGAAAGCCGGAGACACACTTTACGTAGCTGGGACCACGGCCGATCCGGATCGCTTAACCGCCGGGCTTGCGCCCGAGCAGGAAGCCGTCGATCTGCTGGATCAAGTAAAGCAGAACATCGAAAAGGGCGGCATGACCATGGACGACGTCGTCTCAGTCCAGGTGTTCTGCACGGATCTCAGTCTCTATCAAACGTTCAACGGCGTTTATATCAAGTATTTCCACGGAGACTTTCCCGCGCGTTCGTTTCTGGGTGTCAATAAACTGCTTTTCGGAGCGCGGTTTGAGGTGAACGCCATTGCAGTAGGACGGGCGAAGAAGTAATAAGCATGCGTGCTTTCGAGTCTGATGCGGAATTAGCTTTGAAGGGGCACGGCTTTCAGCCGCGCCGAACGAACACATCAGCATCGATGGGTGAGGCTGAAAGCCGCACCCTTTCAAGACCGAAACTCAGGACAAGCCGGTCCTGAGCTTTCTTGCAACCCTGCAATACAACTCCACCGCCTCGGTCAACTGCTGCTTTTCCACGTGTTCGCCTTCGGTATGCGCAACATGGATTGATCCCGGGCCGATGAGGATTGGCTTTCCCCAATTGCTGAGCGCGGGGATGTCGGTCGTAAACGCCGCGGTCATCGTCGGCAGTCCTTCGAAGGTACGCAGGCGGACGGCGGGAATTTCCAGCGTGAACTCTACTTGAGCCAGGCTGTCGACTGCTTCGCAAATCTCGCGCTTAAGTTGCTCAGCCGGACCAACCAGCCTGTACAGCAGCTGCGCTCGCGCTTGGTCGGC
>QHZV01000138.1 GCA_003224785.1 Acidobacteriota bacterium | reverse complement strand
AGATAATCGGGAGCACCTTACCTCGCAAGTTGATCACCCCATCCACGAATGCCGGGGAATGTGGCACGCGAGTGAGATCTTGCATCCGAATAATTTCCTGCACTCGCAAAATGTCGAGTCCGAACTCCTCCTCTCCGACCCTGAAGCTCACAATTTGCAGCAACTCCTCGGCCTGAGAGTGAGGCTGATCGCGAGTGACCGTCTCGAAATTGCATGGATCGCGCATGGTTTGCGTATTTCTCCCGCAGGCCTGATCAACTAGTCTGTTTGTCCAGGCGAGAGCACTACCACACAGTCCAGTGGCATGTCTTACATCGGCTTAGAAGGAGCGCGCTTTAGGAGGGGTGACACAGGCGTAGCTCGGACTTTCTCATCCAAGCAGGTGTGAGTTTTAAGAACAATTTGATTGTGGGGCACGGGCGTCCCCGCCCGTGCATTTCCACAAATTCGCTAGACCGGCAGCAACATGCCCTTTTCCAGATGACGAGTCACGCGCGCATAGGATGCAGCGTGCGGATCGTGCGTGACCATCACAATCGTCTTATGAAAATCTTCGTTCAACCGCTTAAGAATTTCTAACACTTCAGTTGCAGAATGACTGTCGAGGTCGCCGGTGGGTTCGTCCGCAAGAAGCAAGGTCGGATCGCTTACGATGGCTCGCGCGATCGCAACACGCTGCTCTTGTCCGCCGGACAATTGCTTCGGCAAATGATGAACCCGCTCTTCCAGACCGACGAGCTTCAGCGCAGTCAAAACGTGATCGCGCCGCTGCTTTCCGTTCAACTTAGTAAGCAGGAGTGGCAACTCGACGTTTTCGAATGCGGTGAGCACCGGAATCAGATTGAACGTCTGAAAAACATAGCCGATGTGCTCGTTTCGCCATTTCGCCGATTGGGCATCGTTGAACGTGAAAATGTTCTGCCCTAGAACTAACAGCTCACCCTTCGTCGGGCGGTCGATCGCTGCAATCATGTTCAGCAAGGTGGTCTTGCCGGAGCCGGAGGGGCCCATCAATGCCATGAACTCCCCGCCGGCAATCTCGATGGACACATCGTCAAGCGCCCTTACCTCAAAAGCATCGCGCTTGAAAATTTTGCTGACGTTTCTTGCCTGAACAACTTTTGTTCCGGTTGCGACGTTATTTGCAATAGCTGTGCTCATGACTGTCCCTTAATCTTAATCTTGTCGCCGTCTTTCAAACCTTCAGGTGCCGTTGTAATTACGCTCTCGCCGCCGTTCAGTCCGCTCACCAGCGCACCCGCGCTGCGCTGCGAGAGTACTTTCACATCCCGTTTCATGGCTTTGCCCTGGAATACGATAAGAACATATTTGTTGCCGTCCGCATCGCGAATTGCCGCGCTCGGGACGACCGCGCCAAGTGATTGCTGAGTTGCAGAGCCCTTATTCTCATCCGCAACGAACCTAACGGTGGTGTTCATTTCCGGACGCAAGTGTGAATCTGGGTTGAGGATCTGCACCTTCACTTCAATGGTCGCCTTCTGGCGATTGGCTTCCGGCGAAACTTCCGCGATCACGCCGTCCCACTTGAGATCGGGAAAAGCGTCAACCGTCACGACGGCTTTCTGATGCGGAGTGAGTTTGGCGAAGTCATCCTGGGAAATGTCGAGGTCCGCTTGAATATCGTTGAGATTGGCGAGAGCGAAGACCGGCCGCGCGGCACTTGCGAACTGCCCAGTAAGCAGCTCTCCCTTTTCCACGCTGCGTTCGAGGATCGTGCCTGTGATGGGAGCGTGAATTACGGTAGCATCCAACAGCGACTTTTGATAAGCAGCCTGACCCTCAGCTTGAGTGAGGGCGCCTTTGGCGCGCGCGATTTCCTCGGCGCGCGGTCCAATTTTGGCTAGCGTGTGACTTTGTTCGAGAGAATGAACCCGCTGCTGGCTGGCTTCATATTTTGCGCTTGCGTCATCCAACGCTTGTTTCGAAACTACGCCCTGGTCAAAAAGGTTTTTCGTCCGGTCCAGGTTGATTTTGTCATTCGCCTCTGTGGCCCTGGCTTCGCTCAGATTGTTGGCCGCCTGCTCGACTTCCTCAGGACGCGAACCATGCTCCAACTGCTCGAGTTGCGCTCGAGCACTATCCGCCGCGCCGCGAGCCTGGTCATATTGTGCTTTGAACTCCTGATCTTCCAGACGAACCAGCACTTGACCTTCCTTGACTTGATCGCCCTTCTCGACGCCGATCCAGGCAACACGGCCGGTGACCTTGGAATTAGCTTCGATTCTGTGATGAGGAATAATGTAGCCGGTTGCAGTCAAGACAACGCTGCCTCCAACGTTGCCGCCCTCCGCTGTCGCGCGAACTACTTCGACCTCTGGCGCAGATGCGAAAAGGAACCGATACGCCAGCGTCGCAATCCCAAGCAGTACCACGACGACAATGCCGCCAATGATCACGCTTTTCGCCCACGGGGAGGGACCATCGCTGACGGCCACTGCCGAGCGGTCAATCCTCAATCCTTCAAGGTCCTTATGTTTTGTATCAACGGACATAGTCTTAATCTCTGATCATCAGTCTCGGAGGGAGGCCAGAATCTCTTTTCGCGCTGCATTCCATGCCGGCGCCACGCCACCGATCAGTCCCATGATCACTGCAAAGATGATGGCATTAATGATGACCGACAAGGTGATTCGCATACTGAACTCGACTTCGCTGAAGGTCACGTTGTTCGCAGTTGAAGTGCTCATGCCATTAAAATGAAGCATGAGAACAATGCCAACCGCAGCGCCCAGCAGTGCCAGCAACACAGCCTCGAATACAAATGACAGCACGATGCTGCCACGGCGGAAT
>QHZV01000137.1 GCA_003224785.1 Acidobacteriota bacterium | reverse complement strand
CAACCACCTGCAATCATAGCCACAATTCCTACAACACCGGGACCAATAAACGATCCCGGCAACAGTAGCAGCATGGCCGCCGTGTTTCCGAAGTCATTGCGCACGAGCAAGAACGAAAGACAGCCTGCTAGTTGAAACCCTACAAAGACTGACCAATATGGCCGCTTCGTCAGAATGGCTTTGATGGTCACCCTAGGCGCGAGAGTATTCTGAGGACGATTCGCGGTCAACGGTACGCCAGTGCCCCACCCGTTTGACCGCAACTCCATTCAGCAGTTAGGATTTCCCTTTGCCTCAGCAGTCCAACTCATTCTAAGCGAGGAACTATATGGCAGCCGTTGATGAAAAAGTGAAGCAGATCATTGTGGAACAGCTGGGCGTGGACGAAGGCGAAGTTACCCCCAGCGCTTCGTTCGTGGACGACCTTGGCGCCGACTCGCTGGACACCGTCGAATTGGTGATGGCGTTCGAAGAGGCATTCGAGATCGAAATCCCTGATGAAGATGCGGAAAAAATCCGCACCGTCCAGGACGCGATTGATTACATTGGCAAGCACTCGAAGGGCGGTAAGTAACTGGTGCGCAGAGTTGTCGTCACTGGTGTTGGACTGATTTGCGCTGTCGGCAACAAAACCGCAGAAGTCTGGCAAAACCTGCTCGCCGGTAAGAGCGGCGTTGGCAGGATTACCCAGTTTGACTCGTCCAAACACGCTTGCCAGATAGCGGCAGAAGTCAAAAACTTCGACCCGCTGAATTTCATCGAGAAAAAAGAAGTCAAGAAAATGGGCCGCTTCATTCATCTCGCCCTTGCGGCGGCTGAAGAGGCAGTTCAGACTTCCGGCCTGAAGGTCACGTCCCAGAATGAAGAGATGGTGGGCGTGCATATCGGCTCCGGCATTGGCGGATTCGACATTATTGAGCGCGAGCATACCAATCTCATGGAGGGCGGCCCGCGCAAGATTTCTCCGTTCTTCATTCCCGCGGCCATCGTGAATCTAGCAGCGGGCCATGTCTCCATGCGCTTCGGAGCAAAGGGTCCAAACGAAGCCACCGCCACTGCATGCACCACCAGCGCACACTCGATTGGAGATTCATTCAGGATTATTCATTACGGCGATGCGGACGTCATGATAGCCGGCGGTTCAGAGGCCGCAATTACCCCAATGGGGGTGGGCGGATTCGCTGCCATGCGCGCGCTTTCCACTCGAAACGACGATCCTGAAAGATCCAGCCGCCCCTGGGACCGCGATCGTGACGGTTTCGTGATCGGCGAAGGCGCAGGAATCTTGATCATGGAAGAGTTGGAGCACGCCCGCGCTCGCGGAGCGAAGCCGATTGCCGAAATCGTCGGCTATGGCATGAGCGGAGACGCTTATCACATCACGCAACCTGCGCCTGAGCACGAAGGCGGTTTCCGCGTAATGAAAAATGCCGTTCGCGATGCGAAGATAAAGGCGACCGACATCGGATACGTGAATGCCCATGGCACCTCAACTCCGATTGGCGACACGCTCGAAGCGCATGCAATTCGCAATTTTTTCGGAGACCACAAAATCGCCGTCAGCTCCACAAAATCCATGACCGGACATTTGCTAGGCGGCGCCGGCGGACTCGAAGCCGGAGTGACCGTGCTCGCATTGCGCGATCAGATTCTTCCGCCGACGATCAACCTCGAAAATCAAGATCCAGGCACGGGCAATATGGACTTCGTACCCAACCACGCCCGCAAAGTTTCCATCGAATATGCGATGTCCAACTCCTTTGGCTGAATAGGCCTGGACGAGGAAGGCAACTCCCAGGGCCTTGTCATTTCACCGCAAGTACGCAATAGTTAGGCGCGAACTGATCGTTCTCGGAAAATCGTGCGTACTCCAGAGCCAATCCAGCCAAATTCAGGCACGGGCAAACCGTTATTTCGTACAGCTTCCTTAACATTGAGAAATGACTAAATGTATGAAGCCCGAGGTTTGCGGTCCGGAGTAGCCCACCCAGGCTTGACGTCTCTGGCATAACTTCCACAGTGCGAAATTGGGCCAGAGTGGCGCGAACTCCGCCGCTCGTGAATCGCCAAAGTTCCTCATCTACGAATCGCGGCGCCAGCGAAGCGACGCTCATCAGCAAGACGCCGCCAGGCTTCAAAGCGCCATAGATTCCGTCGGCCGCTCTCTGGGGCTGCGCGAAATACTCAAAGACCTGTGTCGCGATGATCACGTCAAAGGTATTTGACGCGAATGGCAGGGCCTCGCCGCTCCCGATGACATCCACAAGCTCTGTCTTGAGGATGTCGCACGCAACATACTTTCCAACTCGGTTTCCAAACAACGAGCGGTAGGGTTGATAACGGCCGCCGATATCCAGAATTCTGAGGTTATTGCCCTTGATCGAATTGATCCAGCTTTGAAAAATGATTCGCCTTGATCGGAGCACCAGAAAATTCGGGTTCGTGATTCGCGGATAGAGACGCCGGCGCTCAATTTTTGAAAGAGCTTTCAGTTCTGCGGTGGCTTCCATTTTCTGGTGGAGCATATCAAAAGAATCGAATGAATGAGGGCAGGAAAGTGAGTGGAAGTCGAATGAGCAATCCCACGCAGAACCGGCGCATTACCTTCAGCGTGCTTTCTACTCACGCCCGCGCGCTTTTGGTCACCTCGGGTAATACCACCTTTGTACCCCTGTATTGTCCTAATTCGTAGTTGCCGTAGCCGGGTTCCCGCGCCAGAATGGGGTTTTGGGAGTAGCTCCTGGCCTGCAGCTACTAGATTGTCACGAACAAGGCTGGGTTTTGCCAGCAGAATCGCGGCTGGCGGCTCGAACCTACACGAACGGAGAACTCATTGGGAAATTCTCTCGTACCCTTATCGCCTTCCAGAAAGTTTTCAGCGCGCGCCGCCCTGGTTGATCTGCAGGAGTCCTCGCGAAGCATGCTTTCGGAATGCTTTCGCCAATTCGGTATAGATAGCGTCTCAATGACATCCGACAAAGCCGACCGGCTGGCCACGGAAAAATTTGAAGCTTGCGTGATTCGCGTAGGCACCCACGCCGGCCCGGTGCTAGAGTCGGCCCGCCGCTCGCGATCCAACAGCCGGATGGTGATTTACGGACTCGGCGGCTCCGTAAAAGAGGCGATGAAGCTCTCGCAGTTCGGCATTAACGCGGTGTTCAACGAACCTTTGGAACGCCCATCAGCGTTGAAGTTGGTTCGCGCCACCCAAATGCTTGTACTTCACGAATTTCGGCGTTATGTGAGGATCCCTGTAGTCACTCAGGTTTCAGTGGTTGCGGGTCAAAACCGGCAAATCGAGGCAACTAGTCACGAGGTGAGCAGCGGGGGAATGTCGTTGAAGAGCGGCGAAGAAATCGCTCCTGGCTTACCTGTAGAGCTCTCGTTTGCCCTTCTGACTCTCCCACGAATTTGGATCCGTGGAACCGTGAGTTGGAGCAAGCCGGCCAGCAAAACGTTCGGAGTGCGCTTCGATCCTCGCGACGAACGGCGAGCGCGAATCAAAGAATGGGTTGACGCGTACCTGGAGAGCTAGCCGTTAGATCCTTCCGCGCCGGCATGGAGGGGATAGACCTCTTCTCGAATACTCAGGGGAACCACGGCGCGCACCGTCGTGCCCTGTTCATTTGAGACAACCTCAAAGACACCTCCCAATTCATGGATCCGTTCCCGCATACCCGCTAATCCAACTCCGAGTTTCGCTCCCTCGCCATCCACATGTCGAAGAATATAACCGGGAATTCCGCGTCCATGGTCCTTCACGTCGATTGAAACCTGCTCAGCATCGGCTTCAACCTTAATTTCGGCAGAGGCCGCGTGCGAATGCCGGTGCACGTTAGTGAGGCTCTCCTGCAGAATGCGAAAGAGTGCGATCTCTACTGCCTCGGGTAGCCGCGGCAGGTCGGGAGGAATGTCGAGCGAAACCGGGATTCCGCTGCGTTGCGAGAACCCGGTCACGAACCAGCTGGCGGCAGAGGCGAACCCGGCCTCATCCAGTAGCGGCGGATGCAGCAAATGCGAAAGCGTGCGCGTCTCCGTGATGGATTTGTCAAGAATGTCTCTGCATTCGGCCAATATTGCGGCGTTCGCTTCGGGTTTCGATTGGGCGAGCATCTCTAATGAAATCTTTAAACCCACCAGGTACTGTCCAAGGCTGTCGTGCAGCTCTCTCGCGATTCTTCTGCGCTCCTGGTCCTGTATGCCCAATAGCCGCCCGCTCAGCTTGCGCAGCGCTTCTTCCGCGTTGCGGCGCGCGGTGACGTCCACAACAATGATGCCCAATTGCGTGAAAACTCCGCCGTCCTCGCGGATAGGGAAATAGTTCACCAGCCAGTGCCGAACCTCGCCGGGTTTGGCGGTCAAGTCAGCCGAAACCTCGCGGTCAAGCACCGGCTTGCCAGTGCGCAAAATTTCCTGCAGCAGCCGGTCAGAATGCATGCGATGTTCGTGGAAAATCTCGGAAGCCGTCTTGCCCCGAAGTTGTTCCGGCGACAAGCCGGCCATTCTCGGAAAGGCCTCATTGAAGCGTGTACAGCGAAACTTGGAATCAAAGATAACGAAACCAACCGTGGAAGATGAGAAGAATGCGTCAACAATTTCCTGGCTTT
>QHZV01000136.1 GCA_003224785.1 Acidobacteriota bacterium | reverse complement strand
TGGCGGCATTCCGCGGCTCAAGCGTGATCTCGGCAATGGCGTTGTTCGCGATCTCATTCTCACCGGGCGAAGCTTCAACCCGACCAAAGCCCAGCAGGTTGGCTTAGTAAGCCAGGTCGTCGCTGAAGGGGAAGCGTTGCGTGTTGCACGCGGCACGGCCGCCCAACTCGGAAAATTCAATCGCGCAACCGCAGCCGCCGCCAAGCGATTTACCAAGCCTATCCCTTATGATGAATTAAGGCAGGAAATTGAAATCGTGTGCGAGTTGTATGCGAGCCCGGCGGTTGAAGCGGCCTTGAAGAAGTTTGTGGAAAGCACAGACGCGCAACCGTATCTACCGTGAAGGGAAATTGAAGTGCCGACCTCTGAACAAACATTGGATGAAATCCTGAATTTGGCAGCAACCCAATTCAAAGTCCCGCGCGAAAAGCTGTCCCCAGATGACGATTTCTTCAAGACGCTTCGGATTGACAGCCTGCAGGCATTGAGTCTGTTGACGCGCCTTGAGCAGCATTTCAACGTCGAATTGCCGGACTACGAATTGCAAGGAGTTTCAGATTTCAGAACTCTGGCCGATCGAATTCAAGCCAGACTGTAGAATTCACCACATAACGATCGGGCGATCTTGATCGCGTCATCGGGTGATTTGAAATCGCCGGGTCGCCCGATCACCCGATCACCCGATAATTGATGCTCGATCTCGATCAATACACATGCCTCGGCGCTGCGCTTCGCGATGCGGTGGACCGCTGGCCGAACGAAACCTGCCTGATCGAAGCCGATCGTGATCGCGAACGCACGCGCCTGACTTATTCAGATTTCAAACAGGTTGCCACGCCTCTCGCGCGTGCTCTTCAGGATGCCGATCTCAATCCCGGAGACCGTTGCGCCATCATCATGACCAATCAATCGAAGTGGCTGGGTTCTGCGTACGCCATTTTTCAGATTGGCGGAGTACTTGTTCCGCTCGATTACAAGCTGACTCCGGAAGAACACCTGCAACTGCTTGCTCACTCCCGGGCGAAGTTTCTTATCGTCGAGTATCACTTGTGGCGGGCGATTGCGCAGAGCCCCGAATTCAAGAATCACAAACTAAAAATCGCGCTAGTGACCGAGGCGCCACCCACCGCACAACTCAGCGGTGGATATCGCTGGGAAGAATTTCGCCGCAAGGGCGACCCGAACTTTGTACCCCGCGCTCGCGAAGACGCAGCTTGCATCGTGTATTCCTCCGGCACCGGCGGCCGCCCCAAGGGTTGCGTACTCACTCACGAAAATTATCTCGAGCAATGCAAGGCGCTGACCGCTTGGTATCCATTCTGGCCCGGAGTGCGGTATCTCAGCGTTCTGCCCACAAACCACGCGATTGATTTCATGGTCGGATTCATCGGCCCGTTCGTTTGCGGCGCATGCGTGGTCCATCTCCGTACTCTTCGGCCGGAATTCGTTCGCAACGCTTTCGTGCGCTACAAAATCACTTATGTGACGCTCGTGCCCATGATCGTGAAGAACCTTGAACGAGGGCTGCGCGCCAACTTCGACGCACTACCCCGTTGGAAACGGTTTCTTCTAGACCGCGCTATCTCCGTCAACAGGGCGCTCACCCGCAAGCAGCCCAACCTGAAATTGAGCCGCAAACTGCTGCCAGGCGTGCATCGTGCATTCGGCGGCGAGTTGGTCGCGCTGATCACCGGCGGCGCATTCATTGACGCGGCAACTTTGCAATTCTTTTACGATCTCGGAATTCCGATTGCTAATGGTTACGGCCTGACCGAAGCCTGCACCGTGCTCACGGTCAATGACCTAAAACCTTTTCGCGCCGATACCGTAGGCAAGCCACTGCCCGGAGTTGATCTTCGCATTCTGAATCCCGACGCCGACGGCATCGGCGAAGTGGCCGCCAAGAGCAAGACCATCATGTCGCACTACCTCGACGATCCTGAAATGACCGCCGAAAGCATTGTGGATGGTTGGCTGCTCACCGGAGATCTTGGCCGCTTCGATGGCTCCGGTCACTTACAACTTTTTGGCCGCAAGAAAAACATGATCGTGACCGCCGGCGGCAAGAACATCTATCCCGAGGACATTGAGGCCAGCTTCGATGGAATTGCCGTCAAGGAGTACTGCATTTTCGCCGCGAATTATATTTGGCCTACAAAAGTTCTGGGCAATGAAAAACTGGTCATGATCTTGCATTTGGATATCAACCAGAACTTTACAGATTCAACCAAGAGTGAAATTGAGTCCCGGAATCAAAACTTGCCTGACTTCAAACGCGTCGCCGGATATGTGCGGTGGGACAAAGATTTTCCTCGCACCGCTTCCATGAAGATTAAGCGGAACGACCTCGCGGAAGAAATTCGCAACTCAGCTCATCCCTCGACGGTGAAAGGGCTCTGAGTGCGTGACGCATACCTCGCCATAGTCAATCCCGCCGCCGGCGGAGGTCGCACTCGCAAACTGCTGGCGCCTGCACTCGATCGCCTGCGTGGGTCGGGACTGCAGATCGAAATTCGCGAGACTTCGGCTCTGGGTCATGCAGCCGAAATTGCCCATCAAGCTTGGACGGAAGGCTATCGCAAGTTCATCTCGGTGGGCGGTGACGGCACTTCGTTCGAAATCGTAAACGGATTGTTTCCCCAGTCAGCCAACGCGGCGACTCCAACATTGGCGTTCCTTCCTCTTGGCACCGGCAATTCATTCCTGCGGGATTTCAGCGACCAAGGGGTGGACTATGCGATGGAGTCCCTAATAGCTGGCCGTTCTCGGGAATGTGATGTTCTTCGCCTGACTCACAAAGATGGGGTCCTCTGTTACATCAACATTCTCAGTATTGGCTTTTCCGCCGATGTAGCGACCTTGCGCGCTCGCCGGTTCAGCTCCTGGGGAGAGCTTGGCTATCAGACCGCAATCTTCATTTGCCTGACGCGGTTTCGCCGTCGTCCGTTTCCCTTGAGCGTGGATCGAGAGCCTGATGTCGACCGCAGG
>QHZV01000135.1 GCA_003224785.1 Acidobacteriota bacterium | reverse complement strand
TCGCGCGGCGGGGACGGCATCCGGCGCTCGGAGTCGTCACGTTGTGGGAATTGCTGGCGACGTGGGCGGCGCACGACCTGACCCATCTTCACCAGATCTCGAGAATTATGGCGCATCAGTATCGAGATGCGGTCGGTCCGTGGAGCAAGTTCCTTGGCGTGATGCACTGTGCGGGACATAGTGCGGATGGGTAGAGGAACGCAGGAGCCTTCCTGGGGCACCAAGATCGATAACAGACGCCACGAACCAAGATAGATAAGCGTGGAACGAGTGAGGCGACCGCTGTCACCCGTGGTGCCGTAACGCGCTTGAAGTTAAGACAAAGTGGGATGCGGGCCACGAAACACTAACCTCACCGCATCTGATGTGTTCGAGCTGAAGCTCGCTTATCGCTTCGCACGACTACCCAGGGCTTACGCCCTGGGCTAACATGTTTCGCCCCTTCGCGGCTGGGGCGCATAGTTATGCAGTTGCGTCTCGGAGCAATTCAGCTTTCTCCAGAGATGCGGTTTCTGCAGGCCTTTTCGTTGAGCATACTAAGACAGGGCAAGGCAACATCTTTACGCAGGCTTGTGCAACCACAAATGCAGGCGATGCAAAGTAAGATTAGTTTCCATTCAACTGCTCGGAAGTGACAAGGGACATAATGATATGACGTTCGATCCCAACCGTCGAAACTTATTGCGACATTCGATCGCATGGAGCGCTGCTGGTGCGATCGCGATCCCAATGATTGGTCGAGCATTCGCTGAAGAAACAAAGCCGAGTGATCCGAAAGAACCTGAGGTCACTGCGACCGAGGACTTGATGCGCGAGCATGGAGTAATCCGGCGGGCGCTGCTGGTGTATTACGAAGTGATTCCGCGGCTACGGCAGAAACCAGGCAGCGTGAATGCGGCGGCGCTGCAGCAGGCGGCCACTCTATTCCGCAATTTTGGCGAGGATTATCACGAGCGCATGCTGGAAGAGGCACACATTTTTCCTACGGTCCGGAAGCATGGGCCGGAGTTCCTGAAGTATGTTGATATTTTGACGGAGCAACACAATCGTGGCCGGCAAATAACAGATTATGTGCTTGCGGTGACAAAGAACGGGAAGATCTCGTCGCTGCATGCCAATCCGCTGGCGGATGTTTTCGAATCATTCGTGCTGATGTACGAAAACCATGCGGCGCGCGAAGACACGATTGTGTTTCCGGCGTGGAAGAAAAATTTTTCTGATAAACAGCTGGACGAAATTTCAGATCAGTTCGAGGACATTGAGCACAAGATGTTCGGCAAAGATGGATTCGAAGAGGCCGAGAAGACGATTAGCTCGATTGAGGCTGCGCTGGGGCTGGACAACCTATCAAAATTTACGGCGCCTGCGCCGCCGAGGATATGAGACTCGAACCATCGAAGACAACCGCCTCGGGGAACCACGATAGGTAACCGTGGAGTAAAAGGCAAGCCGAATGGCTGCAGATCGTAGGGCAGAGCTAAAGAGTTTAACAAAGTGGGATATTTCTTCCAGGCCATTGTGCAAGTCCTGGTCGGATAGCAATGTCTGACCCACATGTGCCGCTACTAGACCAGAATCACGGCGGCGCCATCAATGGAGTCATTCTTCACGGCTAGTAGTGCTTCGTTGGCCTTCTCCAGGGGGAAAGTCGTTACCTTCGCTTCTAGTTTGATTTCGGCGGCAAGTTGCAGGAAGTCGCGGGCATCGGCGCGGGTCATGTTGGCGACGCTGCGAATCTGGCGTTCTCCCCAGAGCAGCCGATCGTAATCGAATTGCGGAATGCGATCGAGATGGATGGCGTTGATCGCGACCACCCCGCCTTTCCGCAGGCTGGAGAGCGCGGCGATGACGACGTCGCCGCTGGGGGCGAAAGTGACGGCGCGATCGAGTTCCACCGGTGGCTTCTCCCTTTCAGTCCCAACCCATGTTGCTCCCAACGATTTGGCGAGCTTACGATGGGATTCGCCTCGAGTGGAAACATAGACTTCACAATTCCAGCTTTGTAGCACATGGATTGTGAGATGGGCCGATGCCCCGAAGCCGAAAAGTCCAACGCGCTCACCTTTTTCGACTCCCGCCACCCGCAGAGCACGGAAGCCAATAATACCGGCACAGAGCAGCGGCGCGGCGTCGTGATTATCGAGCTGCGGCGGAATGGGAAAACAGAAATCGGCGCGGGCGAGCGCGTACTCGGCGTAACCTACGTTCACGGAGTAACCGGTGAACGTGGGAGAGTCGCAGAGGTTTTCCATGTTGCGGCGGCAAAAAGGACAGGTGCCATCGGTGCCGCCTAACCAGGAGACACCGACGCGGGAGCCTTTCAATGCCGGACGGGCGGGGACGCCCGTCCCCCCAAGCTCTGTTGTGGCGTCGAACTCTCCAGCAATTACTTCGCCTACAATTTGGTGCCCGGGAATAATTCGTGGATTGCGCGGCGGGAGTTCGCCTTCTACGATGTGCAGGTCGGTGCGACAGACCCCACAGGCAAGGACACGCAGCAGAACGTGGCCGGGTTTGAGCTCTGGGGTTGGAACGTCTTCGATGTGGAGCGGAGATTCAGAAATCGGGGCCGGGGTAGTGAGGACAGCGGCTTTCATTCCGTAATTTTATTCGCTCACAGGTGGTTCGAGTTTCCGATTGAATCATCCAGATCTCGCTGCGACAGGACGGCGAGCCACCAGTCCCACATAATTGTCGAATGACAGTGGTGATCTTATGAGCTTGTTTCAACCTATTCCGGGCGGAGCGAGTGAGCCGGACAAGTCGCGGCCGCTGGCGGACCGGATGCGTCCGCGCACGCTGGATGAATTTGTGGGGCAAGAGCACCTGATCGGGCCGGGCAAGCCATTGCGAGCGCAGATTGAGCGCGACGATATCGGATCCCTGATCTTCTGGGGACCGCCAGGAACTGGTAAGACCACGCTGGCCCAGATCATCGCGCACATGACCCACGCGGAGTTCATCGAGTTCAGCGCGGTGCTTTCGGGGATCAAAGAAATCAAGCAGGTCATGGCAGACGCGGAACGATCGCGCCAATACGGCACGCGAACGACTGTGTTCGTGGATGAGATCCACCGCTTCAACAAAGCCCAGCAGGACGCGTTTTTGCCGCATGTCGAGAAGGGAAACATCCGGCTGATTGGGGCGACGACGGAGAACCCGTCATTCGAGATCATCTCAGCGCTCCTTTCACGCAGCCGTGTTTATGTGCTGAAGCCGCTTACAGAGGAACAGATTCTGTTGCTGCTTCGACGC
>QHZV01000134.1 GCA_003224785.1 Acidobacteriota bacterium | reverse complement strand
TCCGGCGCGCAACTCGCGCAGCTGCGGCTCCGCTGAAGGAGAGCAGCAGCTCGACAACGATCACACCGAGTGGAATTCGAAGGTCCACGCCCGGAATCGCATACCGCAAAATGAGGAGAGTGAACGATACCGCAGCGTAGGCGCTGGCGAGGACTATAACGTCGTGCAAGCCAATGTATCGCCATATCGTGCGATAGCAGCGCATTAACTCATTTGCAGCGATGCGCCCAAGTGGAACTGCGAGCAGGAACCCCCACATTTGGACCGCAGCCGAAGCCGGAATGCGGCCTTCGAAAAGGACCTCAAAGGCAAGCCACAAGGCAAGGGCGGCAATCACGCCGTCAATGACTCTCTGGTGCACAGGGGAATAGGCATCAAACGCGATTAAGTTCATAGACTTTAGACCGATCTGACCGGAATTCTGATCAGGCGTTGAGAACGCTGCAATTCTGTGCTGGTTCGAGCTCGAAGACTTAGGCGGCGAAGTTAAGAACGGTCTGCAGCAGTATCCGAATGTCGGAGCTCAGACAGCGCCGCTTCTGGTATTCAAGAGAAAGCCTCAACTTGTCGGGCAGTATTTGGGAGACATATTGGCATTCCATTTGCCCAATCACGAAGATCTGTTCTTCGCGCCGATACGCCAAGCTCGCAGGATCGCTGATGCCCGGCGGCTCACTAAGAAGGACCGAGTACTGACCTCGGAACTGAGACACGTATTGTTCAACCTCAGGGCGTGGGCCCACCAACTGCATCTCGCCTTTGATGACGTTCCACAGTTGTGGCAGTTCGTCGAGCTTGTATCGGCGCAGAACGTGTCCGCATCGGGTAACTCTCGTATCGGCCGGAGCGGTCAACAATCCAGCGTGATCTGCTCCAATGGTCATGCTGCGAAACTTGACTAACTGAAACGGCTTGAAGTCTCTTCCGACTCTGCTTTGCGAATAGAAAACAGGCCCGGCATCGTCCCACTTGATGGCAAATGCAATCAGAGCCAACAGGGGTGAAAGCGCCAGCAGCCCTGACACCGAGCAGACAATATTGAATACTCGGCAGAGTCGTGTCATCAGTCTTCAGGAGCCGGTTGCCGAAAAAGCTGCGGTGCTTGTCCGGCGAACCGAGTTCTCTTCAATGACCGATGTCACCGCCGCAATAACGTTTTCGACATCGTCATCGCTCATCGCAGGCGAGCATGGGAGAGACACAATCCTCTGGAACTCGGCAGAAGCGATTGGGAAGTCTTGCGGAGAGTATTGGTAGCGCTCGCGATAATAGGTAAACAGATGAACCGGAATGAAGTGTACCGAGGTCCCGATATTGCGGCGACGTAGTTCGTTTACGAACGCATCGCGTGAAATGGTTAGGCGATCGAGACCCAAGCGCAACACATAAAGATGCCGTGCGTGCTCTGCCCAGTTTTGCTCAACTGGTATTTCCAGTTCATCGAGTTCGCGGAACCCCTGATCGTAACGGGCTGCGATTTCCTTCCGTCGCCGGTGAAATTCAGGAAGCTTGCGCAATTGATGCAGACCGATGGCTGCCTGAATATCCGTCATGTTGTAATCTGGCCCGGCGGGAACATCCATAGGAAGCTGGTCGGTGTTGCCGGTGCCATTCTGAAAAACGTCCATGCCGAATCTTTGCGGGACCGGTGAGCGCTTCGAGAATTGCTTGTACAGATCGTAAAGAGAAGGCACGTCCTGATAAGGGTTAGCTTGGCGGTGAAGGCCGGAGCGGCTGGCATCGCTTTCATTTTCGACTTTCCCGGATTGTGGCGGAACGGCCAGCCACGGAACTGCAATGCCGAAAGCGTTCTTGCCCACACTGAAACCCCCAACGGAATGTGGACTCAGAGCCTCTGGCAAGGGTGCACCAGTTGCCATTTGTGATGTATTTCTCCGCGCCTCTGCAGAAGCCCCACCGAATGCATCCACAGGTCCGGACAAGCTTGCGTTCAGCATCCCCGAGAATCCTGCTGAATTCACGTTGGGTGTGGCCACAGCTTCGGGAGGCGAGAACCACTCCGGCCCCGCATTCTCAGTTGCTGTCAGGCTTGGCTGCAGTCGAGGGTTCTGCAAAATCCCGGGGCGAAACCCGATTAGGTCGTTGAGTTGGCCCTTCTTCTTCGTCCTGCGAGGTTGTGCCGGCCTGCGGCTGATTGAGCGGAAGCTCTTCATGAGTGGCCCAATACTGCGCCTCTTGATTGCCACTCGAAGTCTGCTCGGTCGAACCACGCCCTTGAAACGAAGTTTTCTCTACGATTGTCCGATCCGGGTCCTGATGCAGTTCGTCAGCGTTGGGCTTGGCCCGCACACACATCCGGGCCTCAATTTCACGGGTGGCAAGGGAGCGCGCAGCGGCGTCATCCTGCAGCAACTGAAACACGGATTCATCGGTCAGGTCTTCGGATTGAGCAGTCTTCCCTCTTCATACGCTTTGCGGACCAGCGCCTTTTTTATTTCAAGCAATAACCCGGGTTCGCGTTGCAGAAGTTGGGTGATAGTGGCCGGCGAGAGCGACACCAAATCGGCCAGATGACCTGCACGATCTTTATTATTGGCTGGGCTATTGACCGGGCGATCTGACGGCTCTGTCGTTTGCCCTAAAGCAGCCACAACCAACGCAAACAGAAGCGTAACTGTCAGCAGCAGCCATGGTTTGACCGCAAGTGTTCGTATCATGATTAGCAGCTCTCTTTTATTGGACTGGCAGATATTGGACTGGCAGAGTCGAGCGGTGGCTCTGAACCGTGGAGCGATAATGGCAGGGCTCAACATCGGTCGCGTCCACTTCGACCGCGACCGATCACATCAGCATTTCCAGCGAGATCACCAAACGCAGGCCTTCCTTTTTCCGGAGCAGGGTGCCCTCCAAGCCCGCCATCGCGCCGGAACGCAAACGCACGTTACGGCCAACTTGCAAGTAAGGATGAGGCTCCAAACGAATTCCTTTACCGCTCTCGCACAAGAAAGGCCCGATCTCATCTTGCGGCAGTGGGAGCGGCTTGCCATGTAAACTCACGAAGCTGACGACGCCGGGTATCTCAAGTACACGCACCCGGTCGCTTGGCGTTAAGTGAACGAATATATAACTCGGAAATAGAGGCAGTTCGACTTCTTTGCGGCGGTCCGACCAGCGACGTACAACTCGATAAAGCGGACTCATGGCGAGCCCAGGTGTAAACGGCGTACCAACTCGTCGAGAAGTCCGCTTCTACCGCCGGATCGTTAGAAAACGTTGCAGTCGTGGTCGCGATTTCCATATCTAACCCTGGGGACGTAGCTTCGCCACCTGAGTCACAGAGGCCCTTTTTGGTTAGGCTCTGAACCGCGAATGCCGGTGACGTGATCCATCATTAACATCAACTCAGGCATGCACCAAGGCACTGAGGCCATCAGCCCAGGGTGCGATTCATTCTGCGACGTGGAATTTGGAGTGCGTAGCTCGCGTAGATCACTCGGGCGAGACTCTTTTGATCGGGAGGCAACCGTTGCGAGAAGAAAAAGAAGCGTGAGAAAAGATACTTAGGTTCCGTGTTAAGCGATTTGGGAAGGGATCTGAATTCACGGCGGCGGGCTGTCTCGCACTCCCATTGTGCGAGAAGCCCGCCAATAGGAATAGGCCGTCGGCAAACGTTGCGGAGGCTAGTTCCGGCTGAGCTGAGAAAAGCTGGCCAGCACTTCCCGCGCACGCCTCGATCCGGGGGCATTCAGTTGCGCAGATTCGTTCAGATATCGTTCCGCGGCGGCTCGATTTCCCGCTGCAAGCG
>QHZV01000095.1 GCA_003224785.1 Acidobacteriota bacterium | reverse complement strand
TTGAGACAGGCATTGCCTTAACTGGTACCGAGGTCAAGTCCGTCCGCTCCGGAAAGGTGAACCTGAAGGACGCCTACGGGCTGGTAAAAGATGGCGAACTCTGGCTGCTGAACTGCCACATCGGCGCCTACGAGCACGGCAACATCTTCAACCATACCCCCCTCCGCACCCGCAAACTCCTGGTCCATAAAGAAGAGCTACGCAAACTAATCGGCCAAACCCAGCAGAAAGGCTTGACTCTCATCCCCACCCGTATGTATTTCAAAAACGGCAGAGTCAAACTAGAACTCGCCCTGGCCAAAGGCAAACAACTCTGGGATAAGCGCGAAACCGAACGCCGCCGCACCGCCGACAAAGAAGCCCGAGAAGCCATCACTCGATCAAGAAAACGATAATCCGGGCGGGTGCCCCGTCCTTGTCCCGCGTCTTGTGCGGGACAGGACAACCTGAGCATAGTCGAAGGGCCGGGGATTTTGACTCCCATTGGAATTACCAAAAACAAAATCCCCACCCTGTCGCAAGCACCGCGACCAAGGTGGGGCACCCTGCCATCGAATTCACTTCTGTTCGATCGCTGTCACCACTTGCACCTTCTCGGTTTTCGAATCCGCTACCGGGGTGGACCCTGCATTCTCCACTCCCGGCATTTCCACTCCCTTGATCCTTGCACTCGTAAGAATCTTTTCCAGCTGCTGGAAAATCTTCCCGCGATCCACTTGCGCAAGCTCTTCGTCCGCTTTCCGTGAGGTCTCCACGTCCAGCGCAAACTCATAGCAGGCGCCATTCTTGAACAGATGGAAATATTTCAGGTCTGACTGGCGGTTTGTCTCTCCGTTCATCTGCTCGACCTCAGTGAATTCGTTCCCACCCAGCTTTACGGTCGTCGGCTTGGCCGCTTCCGGATCCTTCGAATTCGGCACGAATTGCGCGCACTCCTCCGCGCTCATGCCGGTGTTGAGGCTCACGTTCAACAGCGCTGAAGAAAAATCTGTGTCTGGAAACGAATCATCCGGCATATCCACGGCCGCAACCTGCACAGCCCCCGGCCTCAGAAAATTCGGTTGTACAGGTGCGATTGGGTTCTTGCCTCCCGCCTGCAAGCTGTATTTGTGCGGATAGCTAAACGAAACGCCATACGTCCCGCTCACATAAGTCGCGTTCGCAGGACGATGCTTCTTCGCCACGACTTTCTTCGGCTTCTCAGCAGGCATCGAGGCCGTCGTTCTCGGCGCAGGATTCGTGACCGCCGGTGCCGACGGTGCACTGATCTTCGCCGCAGTGTCTGACTTCTTCGAACAACTCACTGCCAGAAATAAAACGACCGTCATCAGAATGCAGGCGCAAATCGCCGGCAAATAGATGCTTGACCACGTATCTTTTTCAACTTGTCTAAAACCCTGATTGCCACTTCCCTTACTGCCATTGATATTGAGCGTTGTCATATTCCCCTCCTTGGGACTGCGCTAAGAGGAATGGCACGAACAGGCCCAAGCAGGCCATCATTGATTTCGCGCGACTTAGCTGTCCTCGAAGGGTGTGGCCTGTGTCGGCTCAAACACAGTTGTGCCTACAAAACACGGTGCTGGGCCGCGGTGAATCAATCACAGATCAAGTCGTTCGAGGGTTGCTGAGAAAGGAATAAAGGAGGGGAATAATAGAAAAAAGGTTGGGGGCACGGGCGTCCTCGCCCATGCTTTCATCGGATGTTAAGAGCTCTCGACCGCATCAAACGTCATCTCGCCAGCCTTGCTTCCAGTCTCCCGCTTCCACGAAAAGAACAATGCCGCATAGTTTTCCTTCATGTAGTCTTTCCGATCGACGCCCAAATCGCGCGCCGTAGCATCAATCCACTCCGCTGGCCCCTCGATTTCTGCAAAATTGCCGATCGGCGTTTCGTCAATCACAACATGCCCTTGCCCGCCCTTCCACTCCTCGCGAAATTTTTCATAGCGAAAGCTCGGCTCGAATTGCAGCGCTCGCAGAATGGCTACCATCTTGGCGCCATCCGCTATACGCGTTTCTGTTTCAATTCGGCTTTTGTGGGCGCCTTCTTCCTCCGCGCTCTTCGACTTATGCGTGAGCACCCAGGTCTCGCCATATTTGCGCAGTCGCAGCAACTCGCCACGTTTCCGCAGCGGCTGTCCCGGAAGATCGAACAGCGTATTCATTTCATGGGTACGCGGAGTGACCTGTTCAAATCCCAGCGCACGAAGACGCTCCGTCAGTGCATCGAGACTTGAAACCCGAAACTTAATTTCAACTTCATTGGAGGACGACATGTATTTGAGTGTATCGATCATACCTCACACGTCGTAGCTAAAGGCTGCTTTCCTGACGGCTGACCACTGACGGCTGACGGCTAACTCAACGTCGGCAGCTTCACCAAATCGCTTGCCGGCACCACTTCCACCGGCTGCCCAGCCTTCCGCCACGCCGCCAACCCGCCGGTGATCACAAACGCGCGGAATCCTTGCTTTCTAAGTAACAGCGCCACCCGGGCGCTGGTCGCTTCGCGCGCTCAAGTGCAATACACGTAGATGTCCTTGTCCTTGGGAAGCGTTTTCAATTCTTCTTCCAGCCGGTTCGGTTCCAGGCGAATGGAGCCGGCGATCCTCGCAGCGCCATTGTCGTAGTATCCGTGGCTGCGCACATCCGCGAGAATCACGTCATCCTGCCCGCGCGCTGCCAACCGCAGTGCCAGTTCTTCCGCCGCCACCCGCGGGATCTTCCCCGAGAACTTGTAATGCCGATACTGAATAATTCGATACATGACGTACACAACTAGAGCCAGAAAAATCACCTCCGCCGCCACATGACTCGCATTCTGCAGCCCACGCGTAATCTTCCCCACAAAATCGCGGAATATATAACCCAACCCAAAGTACGCCGAGATATACAGGCACGCGCCGAGGAAGTCGAATTGCAAGAACTGCGCAGGCTTCATCTTCATGCTGCCCGCCAGCGGCGGCGCCATCGTATTCACGCCGGGAATAAACTTCGCAAACAAAAGCGTCATGCGTCCGCGCTTATAGAACGACTCCGCAGACCGCAAAATGCACGTCTCCGGATTCAGCGACAAGCCGCAGATAAAACTCAGCAACGCCCAACCCGTGTAGCGCCCCAGCAGAAACAGCAACAGATCGCCGAGCATTGTTCCCGCGATCGCTGCCAGCAATACCTCTGGAACAGCAAGAATGTGCGCCGCAGCGGCAGCTCCGGCAGCAACCAGCGCCAAAGCGGCTGGCGCCGGAAGCCCCGCCGCTTCCGCAAACACCATCAGGAAGACCAGCAGATACCCGTGATGTGAAATTTGCTCAAGAAGGCTATTCATTGCGTAACCACAGTATAAGAAAAAAGGGCGGCGCGAGCCGCCCCAAAACATTCGATGTCCACATCTACATAGATGATTTTGCTGCCTTCATCATCTTCACGCTCATCACGTGAATCTGGCCCTTGTCAGCATAGACGTGCGCGCTGACCTGCACGTGGTGCCCAACATGGTCCTTCAACGTCTCCGGATTCATCACGTCCCAGCTCTTCTGGTCCGCGTCATTGACGAAGGAAACCTTATCTCCATCCTGCTTCACTGTTCCCTTCAGCGTCTTCAGCGGTGCCGAGGCAGCCATCTTGTCCTTGCCCATGTCACAGCTCTTGGTTTCCTGGGCCACCGCCGCCAGGCTAATACCTACGCAAACAGCCAATACGACCATCCACAGCTTTTTCATAGTGCGCAATCTCCTTAACTAAATTGCCCCGTGAAATTAGACTCCTATTCCCAAGTACGAATCAAGCAGGGATTTGGATGTAACACGCCCAGACAGGTAACTGCCGCAGAAGGTATTACTTTTCGCGCGCGACCACAAACTCCGGCGCCCACAGCAGGGCACGCTTGATTTCAGAGTCGGGAAATGTGCAAATTGCCTTCCGCGCCGAGTCAGCATACTGAGCAGCCAATGCGTTAGCGGCATCGAGAGAGCCGTAGCAACTTAGAATGCGCAGGATATCCGCATGCGTGACCCCGTTGAACGCGCGGTCTTTCACCACCATCTTGATCATCTGGCGCTCATCCGCCGCGCAACGCTCGAGCGCATGGATCACGGCCATCGTTACCTTTCCTTCACGCAGATCGCTCGCCACCGGCTTACCAAGAATTTCTTCCGAAGCAGTCAGATCCAGCACATCGTCCACGATCTGAAACGCCATCCCCAGATCGCGCCCGTATCGTCCGACTTGCTCCTCTTGCTCAGCTGTTGCCCCCGCCAGAATCGCTCCCATACGCATGCACACAGAAAACAGGCACGCCGTTTTGCGATAGATCAAATCAAAATGTTCTGCCAGTGAGATCAGCTTCCCCAGCTTCTCCATCTGCAGCAGTTCGCCTTCCACCATCTGCTGCGTGAGCTCGATCAACGCATCCAGAATTCGAAAATTGCGCTCCTGCACCGCAACCTTGAACGCCTGCATGTAGAGCCAGTCGCCCGCCAGCACGCACTTCGAATTTCCCCATTGAGTATTGGCCGCAGGACGCCCGCGCCGCGTCTTGGCTTCATCAATAATGTCGTCGTGGACCAGCGTTGCGGTGTGGATAATCTCAACCACAGCGCCAAGTTTGACCGCGCCGCGACCATCGTAGTTGAAGAGTTTGGATGAGAGTAACAACAGCGCCGGACGAATCCGCTTCCCGCCGCCAGCCCGCAGGTATTCGCCAATCTCCGTGATCGCCATGACCCCGGAAACCGTGTCCCGCCCGAACTCGCGCTCAATCGCCGCAAGATCGTCGCGAAGAAGATCGAATACCTCGGTCCCGTTAATCGCGATGCCGTTCGTGCTGGCGGATGTCATCAGTTTCAATCGGCCTCAGGAATCAGGTGTCTGGCATCAGGCCTGGAGCCTGAAGCCTGAAACCCGGCGCCTTTTCAGTTCGTCCTGTAATTCGTAAACTGCATATCAATCCCGAAATCCTGTTGCTTCACCAGCGCGATGGTCTCCTGAAGCGCATCCCGATCTTTCCCGCTCACCCGCACCACGTCGCCTTGAATCGACGCCTGCACTTTCTTCTTGGAACTCTTAATCACCTTCACGATCTCGCGCGCCTTCTCAATCGGGATCCCCTGCTGCATGGTGATCTTCTGCCTCACCGTGCTGCCGGCCGCAGGTTCAATTGCGCTGTAGGTTAGCCCTTTGAGAGGCACTCCGCGCTTGACCAGCTTCTGCTGCAGAACGTCATTGACCGCCTTCAGTTTGTAATCGTCCGCCGAACTCAGCGTGATGCCTTCTTTTGGATCCAGTGTGATATCCGATTTTGAGTCCTTCAAATCGAACCGCGTGTGGATCTCCTTCAACGCCTGCTGAATGGCATTCGAAACTTCCTGCAGGTCAATCTTGCTCACTATATCGAAAGTGTTCTCTGGCATGACGTAATAGATTAACGTAGTTTGGGCTTGGGTTCGAACAAAAGCAAAAGCTTCTATCCGCAGAGTACGCGACATCGCAGAGATATAGGGGTTTGTCGCCTGATTATCCGATCTATCCGGTTTCTTTCGTTATGCTCGAGTGAGATCCGCTGCGGCAATTGGTACCTTTTGCCTTTGATTCGTT
>QHZV01000094.1 GCA_003224785.1 Acidobacteriota bacterium | reverse complement strand
GACGTTCTTCTTGCGAACTAGGCCCCCATAGAACAGCGCCAGGCCTGGCCCGGTCATCATCAGTACAAGGGCGGAACTGGTGAGCATCCAAGCGTTATCTGCAGAACCCTTCGCATCAGCGACTTGCTGTTGCAACGCGGCGATTCGGGAGTCTACATTCGTTGCCGAGGACGCGGGCGCTTGCGCCCGCAGAGTCAAGGCGGAAATCAAAACGAGAAAAGTTATGATGATGAGTCGATCGACGTGGAACTGATTCATTTCGGATTGCCGTGTTCAGTTTTGTTAAGCCGATCAATGTACACGAGGCAAGCAAAAATGAAAAGGGTTAGATTAATTCGGGGTCTAAGGGGCTATCGCTTCTGTGCGACTTCGATCCTAGCTTGCGCCCGTCTTATCTTTGCATTCGCTGTGGTAGATGCTTCCTCGGTGTTCGCCGATCTTAGCGACTCCTCCGCCTGCCTGAGATCGTCCTGCGCCCTGGATACATTTATCTCACCAGCGCGCTCGACAGTTTCCGCGAGAACTGTAACCCGATCTGGAAGCACTTCCGCGAACCCCCAAGCCACAGAAAACCGGTACACCTGGCCATCGCGCCGATAGTTGATCTCGCCCGCACCCAATTCGGTAATCAGAGGAGCATGATGCGGCAAAATAGCGAGATAGCCATCCCGTCCAGGAATTAGGACTTCTTCTGCGCTGTCGCGGACCACCATCTTCTCCGGTGTCACGATCTCGAGTTGGAAAGTGTCAGGCATGTAAAGTCAGTCGTTGGCTGTTGGTCGTTGGTCGTCGGCCTCTAGCTTCGGTTCCATGCTTTGGCCAATCTGCTTCGTCGACCCGCGTTTGGCTAAAAGCTAAGAGCTAATAGCTGGCACCTTCTGCTTACGCAGCTGCCTTCAATTTTTCAGCCGCTTGCAACACCTCGTCAATCGTGCCTTTCATGTAGAAGGCCTGCTCGGGAATATCGTCATACTTGCCTTCGACAATTTCTTTGAAGCCTTTTACGGTGTCAGCGATCTTGACGTATCGGCCAGGCGCTCCGGTGAATTGCTCGGCCACATGGAACGGCTGCGACAGGAAACGCTGAATTTTGCGCGCACGCGCGACGGTCAGTTTCTGGTCTTCGCTCAGCTCATCAATACCGAGAATCGCGATAATGTCCTGCAAGTCTTTGTAGGTCTGCAGCGTCTTCTTTACTGACTGCGCAACATCATAATGTTCCTGTCCGACAATACGCGGATCGAGAATGCGTGAAGTCGACGCTAGCGGATCAACAGCGGGATAGATTCCGATTTCCGTCAAGGCGCGGGAAAGCACCGTGGTTGCGTCCAAGTGCGCGAATGTTGTTGCGGGCGCCGGATCAGTGAGATCGTCGGCAGGGACATAAATTGCCTGCACAGAAGTGACCGATCCCTTTTTCGTAGATGTAATTCTTTCCTGCAGTTCACCCATCTCGGTAGCAAGGTTCGGCTGATAACCGACCGCGCTTGGCATTCGTCCAAGCAATGCCGAGACTTCTGACCCAGCCTGCGTGAAGCGAAAAATATTATCAATGAATAAAAGCGTGTCGGCGCCCTCAACATCACGGAAATATTCGGCGACTGTGAGTCCGGTCAAAGCGACACGAAGACGCGCGCCGGGCGGCTCGGTCATCTGGCCGTAAATCAAAGCGGCTTTCGATTTCTCGGGATCGCCAGGCTTGATGACACCTGACTCGGTCATTTCAAGCCAGAGATCGTTGCCTTCGCGCGTACGCTCGCCAACGCCGGCGAATACAGAAAATCCACCGTGCTGTTTGGCAACGTTGTTAATGAGCTCCATGATGACGACCGTCTTGCCGACCCCGGCGCCGCCAAACAATCCGATTTTCCCGCCCTTCAAGAACGGCTGAATAAGGTCAACGACCTTCACGCCGGTCTCAAACATTTCCGCGGTTGTCGCCTGGTCTTGAAACAAAGGCGCGGCGCGGTGAATGGGATGCCGCTCCTTGGCCGCGATTGGACCCAGATTGTCCACGGGTTCGCCAATCACATTCATCACGCGTCCCACGATGCAACGCACACGGCCTTCGCCGAGATGCTGCTGCACCTCAAGGATCACGTTAATGGGTTTGGGAACGGTGAATCCGTCGCTTACCACACGAAGGGCTTGGTAAATCGGCGGCATCGTCGCGGCATTGAATTGGACGTCCACGGCGGGACCGGTGACTTGAATAACGTTTCCGATGTTTTCCATAATGAAGAAAGCTCTAAGCTTTTAGCTTTTAGCTACTGCACCCGAAAAGAAACCTGCCTGTTTTTTACTTTTTCCTTCGAATCTAATTACCGATTACAGTTTCTGCTATGGCCCACGCCGTCAGACAACCGCTCCCACTCAGCCCCAATAAACGCGCCGAGGGGATAATAAGCGTGAGGAGAATCCATCCACTCAGCAAATCCAAGCAATTCGGTTCTACATTACCGGCCTTTCGGCATTACCCAAGCTCCGCTAAAGGCTAGGAGCTAAAAGCTAATAGCTACTTCTCACAATGCTGCTGCTCCACTCACAATTTCAATAATCTCTTTCGTGATCTTCGCCTGGCGCACTCGATTCATTGCCAGCGTGAGCGAACTGATCATGTCGCTGGCATTGCTGGTCGCCGATTCCATTGCAGTCATGCGCGCGGCGTGTTCTGCCGCGACCGATTCGAGCAACGCGCGAAAAATCTGTATGCCCACATACTTCGGAAGCAAGGCACGAAACAGTTCCCGCGGAGGCTGCTCATAAATGTAATCCACCTGGGCCGTGGCGAATGTGGCTGCGCGTTCGTCCGCTTCGCGCGTGTCGGCGGGACGAAGTGAAACTCCCGCGCCCTTTGCCGCCTCCAACGCGCGCTGCTTCTCTTCCAATTCCATTTCCTTGGATTGCGCAATTTCTCGCGCGCCGATGCTTTCAATCGGCAACAATTGTTCGACCACCAGTCGTTGCGCAATCATGGACTTGAATTCATTGAAAACCAAATAGACGGAGTCAATTTCAGCGCGGGTGTACCGCTCAATCACGCGTTCGGCGAGCCCCGATGCGAGCGCATAGTCGATCTTATTCAGGACTCCAACCTGTTCGCCGATCAAAGTCGTTCGTGACGTTTCGGATGAGTCAGCCTTTCTCGGCTCGGCTGATCTGAACCTTCTTCGCAAAAAATCGCGGCCTTTGCGTCCAACCGCTTCGATTTCTATGTTCTTTCCAGATTTCGACTCCAGAAAACGAGTTGCAGCTTTCAAGATGTTCGCGTTGAACGCGCCCGCAAGCCCTTTGTCGCCACTAACAACAATTAAGACGACATTCTTTTCCGGCCGATGTACCAACAAGGGATGCAGCGCCTCGCCAGTTACAGGATCGTAAACATCCGCACGCGACACGAGAGACTTGAGGACATTCGTCAGCATCTGCGCATAGGGCCGTGCCGCCAACGCTCGCTCTTGCGCCCGCCGCAATCTTGCCGCCGACACCATTTTCATTGCGCGGGTGATCTGCCGCGTGTTGGTCACGCTGCGAATGCGCCGCCGAATATCGAGAATGTTTGCCATTACTTCGTCGTTGGTCGTTCGTCGGGCGCCAACCCCTATTTCCCCGCGCCCACCGCTCGCCGGTCCGCCACAAACGCTTCCTTCGCCTGCTTGATCACCGTGGTCATCTCCGCTTTGAGCGCATCGTCTAGAACCTTCTTCTCCATGATCGTGCTCAGCAGGCCAGGGTTCGTGCCGTCGACATAGCGATAAAGCTCGTCCTCGAACCCGCGGACATCTTCCACCGCCATGTCATCGAGGACGCCGGTTGTTCCGGCGAAAATCATAAGAATTTGCTTTGAGAACGGGAGTGGCGAAAATTGTTTCTGCTTCAGAACTTCGACCAACCGCTGTCCGCGATTCAGTTGGTTCTGCGTAGCTTTATCCAGATCGCTTCCGAACTGCGCGAAAGCCGCCAGCTCGCGATACTGCGCAAGTTCCAGCTTCATGCTGCCTGCAACCTGGCGCATGGCTTTGATCTGCGCGGCGCCACCCACGCGGCTCACCGAAAGCCCAACGTTCACCGCCGGGCGAACCCCTTGATTGAACAAATCGGTTTCGAGATAAATCTGGCCGTCAGTAATCGAGATGACATTGGTTGGAATATAGGCCGATACGTCTCCCGCTTGCGTTTCGATGACCGGCAGCGCGGTTAGTGATCCGCCGCCCTTTTCGTTGCTCAATTTTGCGGCGCGTTCAAGCAAACGCGAGTGGAGATAAAACACGTCTCCCGGATAAGCCTCGCGGCCTGGCGGACGACGCAGCAGTAGAGAAATCTCGCGATAGGACGCTGCATGCTTCGAGAGATCGTCGTAAATCACGAGCGCATGGCGTTTGGTGTCGCGGAAATATTCGCCCATCGCGCAAGCGGCGTAGGGGGCGATGTACTGCATTGGCGCTGGTTCCGATGCCGATGCCGCGACGACGATGGTGTAATCCATGGCACCGTAATCACTGAGAATCTTCACCACCTGAGCAATCGAAGAACGCTTCTGTCCGATCGCGCAATAAATGCAAATCAGGTCATTGCCCTTGCTGTTGATGATGGTGTCAATCGCGATGGCCGTCTTGCCAGTCTGCCGGTCGCCAATGATCAACTCGCGCTGACCGCGTCCGATTGGGATCATGCTGTCGATAGCTTTGAGTCCTGTGGCCATCGGTTCGCGGACTGGTTGGCGTTCAATAACACCGGGCGCAAGGCGCTCTAGCGGAATGAATTCGGAGGTCGAGATCGGACCTTTGTCATCGATCGGCTGGCCAAGAGAATCCACGACGCGGCCAATCATGGCATCGCCCACTGGCACGCTTATGATGCGGCCGGTGCGTTTGACCTGGTCGCCTTCTTTAATTGCTGTGTATTCGCCGAGCAGCACTGCGCCAACCTGGTCTTCTTCCAGATTCATGGCAATGCCGGCAACATCATGCGGAAACGAAAGCAATTCGCCGGCCATGACCTTTTCAAGGCCATGCACGCGCGCGATTCCGTCGCCGAGTGTAATGACGGTTCCGACTTCGTCAACGGCAACTTTCGATTCGTAATTCTCAATCTGCTGCCGGATTAACTGCGTAATTTCGTCTGCTTTGATTTGCATAAAATTCAGTTCTTAGCTGTTAGCCTCTAGCTTCTCTGCGATCTTTGCG
>QHZV01000206.1:6885-17485 GCA_003224785.1 Acidobacteriota bacterium | reverse complement strand
TCCGCTTTTCGTAATTGAGTGTGACCATTTGCTGCTGCATCAAATGGTCAACTTCACCTTCCCATGGTGTTGCCGGCTGGGTCTCTCCCAAATGCCACAGATGTGTGGCTCCGCTCGAAAGCCAAACGTTCATTTCTGGATTGGGATCGGGATCGCCGCCGCCCAGTCCCATGATCGCGGCTTCGTAGTTGAAACTTTGAAACACACGGTCGATCATCGACCGAAAATCGAGCGGGACGACGTGCACCTGCATGCCCAGGTGTGCCAGATCGTCCTGAACCAGAGTCGCGATCTTCATTCGCTGGGTATTTGAGGAGCTGGTTACGATGGAGAATTCCACCGGCTGTCTGGATGTATCAAGGAGTTGACCAGAACTATCCCAGGAGAAGCCGGCGGCCTTTAGTAGCTGCCGCGCCGTATCGAGTGACCGCTGCGGGCGTGGGAGGGTTTGATTGATCCAGAGCTTGTTTCCAGGGCCTACGTTGCCCCAAAGCGCTGTGCCTCTGGCGCCATACACTAGTCGAACTATCGAATCACGGTCAATTGCGGCAGAGACTGCCTGCCGGAATCCCAAGTCACCAAACCAAGCCTGCTTTTTGGCAACGTCATCCAGCTTCTTTGGGCCAAGATCGTTTAAGTTGAAAACCAGGAAATTGTACTCGAGACTCGGCCCAAGATCGGCGAGTTGCCATCCACTGTGTGCCTGCTCGTTCGATAACAGCGCATAATTTTCGGCGCTCAGGCGGCTGACCATATCGGTCTCGCCGGCTTCGAAGCGCATTACCTGCTGATCTTCGCTCCCCACAAAGAGGAAGACCAGCTCATCAAGGTATGGCAGCCGATTATTATTGCGATCAACCTTCCAGTAATAAGGGTTTCGTTCAAGGACAAAGCGTTGGCCAGAGACGTACTGTTTGACTCGAAATGGGCCCAGACCAGCAATTTCAGAAGCTCCTGCATTCAACGTCCAGGTCTGATCGAATTTCCCTTCGCGATAGGCCTTCTCCAGCAGGTGCCTCGGTAGCATCGCTAGGCCGTCGAAGAGTCTCTCGGCGGCTGCGTAGGGACGCGGTAACGTGAAACGAACCGTGTATTGATCAAGCTTGCTGACGACTAGCGGCTTGCCATCAATCACGAGCAGGTCACGCTGAGGCGAGCCGATCGCCTCATCCAGATACAGAGAAAACGAAAACACAACGTCGTCCGCGTCGAATGGATGTCCATCCGAAAACCGAATGCCCTTACGAAGTTTCAGCGTGAAGACGCGACCATCACCCGACATCCTCCACGACTCCGTCAGCGCAGGCTCGGTCTTTTGTGATAGCCGATTGATGCTGATCAGGTCGGCGTTGCAGCGCCCGATCGCTTCGCGCGAAAGTGCATCTGTTGCCGTGACAGGGTTCAGAGTTTTGGGCTCGGCGCGCTGGCCAATTACAAGCCTTCCTCCATAGGCCCCGACTTCGCCGTCGACGCGCTGGACTTGTTCAGAAGCTGTGAGGGGCTGAGGCGTTGGCGCTGCGGCGATGCAGACGGCTGCCAACAGGCACACCACGAGGGCAAGGCGAAATGCGGCTTTCATAGAGGCCCTTCCCCACAGAACTCATGTCAGATTTAATGTGATTGTAACCAGTAATGTAGGCGATCGGCCAGACGCCAATACATAACGGAAGTAATGACGAGCGCTCCTGCCGGCGCCAGCAACCACGAATACGAGACAAGTACGTTGTACTGCTGTAACGTGCTAAGCATATTTCCCCAGCTGGGAACTGGTTCGCTGATGCCCAGGCCAAAAAACGAGAGTGTGGCTTCCGCTGCGATGTATTGCGGGATCAGCAATGTCGCCTGCGGTATTAGAACCGCAAATGTTTCAGGAAGGATGTGCCTGCGCAGGAGATAGAAATCAGAGCCGCCAAAAGCCCGTGCCGCCACAACGTAATTTCGAGTACGCGCGCTCAGGACGATTCCGCGGATGAGCCGCGCCGGACGCGCCCAGCCGATTACGCCAATCACGATTATGAGCAGAAGGAAGGTCTCTTTAGGGCTGACGTGAAGCGGTAAAAATGCACGGACGCCAACAAGAAAATAAAACCAGGGCAGTGCAAGGAACAGTTCCGCGGAGCCCATCAGCATTTCGTCGATCCACTTGCCGTAATATCCAGAAACCGTTCCGATAATCGTCGCCACTGCCAGGGTGATGAGGGTGGCAACCAACCCCGCCGCGAGCGAAATCTGTCCGCCATACAACAAACGAGAGAATTCATCACGTCCGTAGGCATCGGCGCCAAAAAGCTGCAAGCGCGCAGGCCGATCCGCGCCAAAAAAGTGCGTCTTGCAGTGAAAAACCCACAGGAGAGTGTAGCTATCCCCTTTCGCAAATAGGCGCAAAGGAATCTGCTGGCTTTGATCTTCCCTGTATCCATCAAAATCTTTCACCATTCCGTAAGTAAATGGACCCCAATGAAAGCCAGTCGAACCAACGAAGTGGATTCGCGTAGGCGGCGCGTAGGACAGGTCCCGGTTCTGCGCTGCTGGATCGTAGGGTGCAAAGAAACCGGCGAACAGGAGCGCAAGATGTACGAGTACCAGCGCGATCATGAGAACGCACATTGCCGTTTTATTGCGCATGGGCTTCTCCGTCGCGAATACGCGGGTCAGATGCGATCAGCAACAGATCAGCAAGGAAATTTCCCGCGATCATTAAAATCGCGGATAACATTGTGGCCGCGATGACGACATATAAGTCTCGTGACAGTGTCGCCTCGAGGATGAGTGGGCCTAATCCCGGCCAACCGGTGACTACTTCCACCAACAGTGAGGCTCCGAGCAGCCCTGCCAGAAAAAAGCCGAACAACGAAATGACGGGATTCGCCGCAACGGGTAGCGCATGTCGGAACAAAAGGCGCATGCGGCCGATCCCGAGACTGCGAGCCGCGTTCATATAAGGAGTGTCCAGAATTTCTGAAACACTGGCCCGAACATGTCTTTCAACTACCCCGATGCCGCCGAGCAGCAAAATCGAGATTGGCAACAGCATGTGTAGAAACAGGTCCCGCACTTTGCCCCAGAGGGAAAGATCATCGAACCCTAATGAGACCATTCCGCCAACAAGCACCAGCCGCCAGCGAACTGCGACAGCCAGCAATGCTACAGCGACTACGATCTCAGGGACCGAGATCATCAATGAGCTGCTCGCTCCTATGAAGCGATCCGCCAAACGCCTCCGCGAGCTTGCGCTCCATACGCCCAGAGGTACAGCAATCAGCCAAGTTAGGATCGTCGCTGTTGCAGTCAGCAGCAAAGTGTTTTTGGCTCGTGTCCACAGGAGCGGTCCGACCGGAGAGTTGTACGCAATGCAGTAACCGAAATCGCCCTTTGCCAGAGAAAGCATCCAGTGTGCATAACGGATGGGCACAGGACGATTCAATCCATAATGTGCGCGCAGTGTGGCAATGGTCTCGGGTGAAATCTGAGGATTGAGTCGCATCTCGTCGAAGAAACTCCCCGGCGCCATCTGAGTGAATGCAAAGCAGAGCAGCGAAACCCCCAGTAGCATCAATAGCGCGCGCAATAAACGCCGCAGAAGAAATCTCACGCGAATCCTCCGGCGGCGGCATGTTGAACGCGGAAGCCATGGTGCGAAGTGACCAGCGATTGAGTAACCGGATGCGTAGGCGTGGAAATGATCTGCCGCACTGGCCCCAGCTCGATAATCTTTCCCGCCGACATCACAGCAATTTCGTCCGCTATGCGCGCGACGAGTGACAGGTCGTGAGAAATGAGAATATATGTCAATGAGTGCGTAGCTTGAAGATCGAGCAAGAGGTTGGCAATTTGTGCTTGGGTCGAAAGGTCGAGTCCGGTGAATGCTTCATCCAGCACCAACAACTTTGGTTGTAAAGAAAGCGCGCGGGCAATCGCCATGCGTTGTCGCTGGCCTCCGCTGAATTCGGTGATTCGCCGGTTCATCCAGTCTGGGGACAGTCCAACTTCACGCATCAGCTCAGCCGTACGGGCTTGGCGCTCAGCACTCGTTCCGCGCCGCTGAATCAGCAGCGGTTCCTGAACGATTTCGGCGGCGGTCATTCTCGGATTCATGGCTGTTGCGGGATCTTGGAAGATCATCTGAATCTGCGAGCGGTAAGGAAGCAGCTCACGAGAATTCAGGCGAGCGATGTCGACACCTTCGAGCCAGATCTCGCCGGCATCAGCTCCCTCAAGCCGCGTAACACAGCGGGCAAGCGATGATTTACCGCAGCCTGAGCTTCCCACGAGACCTAGGGTCTTCCCGTGCGATAGTTCGAAGCTAATGTCATCAACCGCGGTAAACAGTGTACGTTTCCGCCATACTCTCCCGCTGGTCCAATAATGTTTCGTGAGCCCACAGACACGCAGCAGCGGAGAATGGTTTGCCTTGATTGTTTCAGTTGCCATATTTTAAACAGCTAACAAGCCGGGACGATTCCGGCGAAAATGTCTGCGGATCAGTTGTCGCACAAACGCCCATCTTCTCCGAGCAACGCGGCTCGAACCGGCAGCCTGGCATCACGTGCAGCGGATTTGGCATTTCGCCTGGAATAGATGGGAGATGTGATGCACGATTTCCGCTCGTGTGACCGTGGCTTAATCCGATCAACGCACGGGTATAAGGGTGCAGCGGCCTTCGCATGACACTCTCAGCCGGCCCCTGTTCGATGAGCCGGCCAGCATACATCACCATGAGTCGGTCGGCGAACCCGGCGAGGATCGTCGGGTCATGCGTAATCAGAAGCAGCGCAGTGTCATGCTGGGCCACTGTATTTGCCAGCAGGGCCAAAATTTGACAGTGCAGCTCGGAGTGCAACTTCGAAGTGGGTTCATCAGCGATGATCAGGCTTGGGCGGCAGGCAATCGCCTGAGCAATGACAACTCTCTGTCGCTGACCGCCGCTGAGTTGATGCAGATACGCGTCAACAATTCTGTCTACGTCCTCAAAGCCAACTTCTACTAGCAACTGACGAACGCGTTGCTTTCGCTCGCTGCGACTCAATCGCAAATGAGCTCGCAGTACTTCGGAAATCTGCTCGCCAACTCTCGTAACCGGATTGAGAGAGACCGCCGGATCCTGTGGAATAAGCGCTATCTTGCTGCCCCGAATTCTGCGGAGTTTGCTCTCGGCGGCCGTGAGCAGGTCCTCGCCCTCAAAAACAACGCATCCTGAGCATTCGGCAGAAGCGGGAAGCAAGCGCAGTAGAGTTGATGCTAGCGTGCTCTTGCCCGAACCTGATTCTCCCAAAATGCCCGTTACTTCACCTGGAAGTATCTCGAGATTGAGACCCTCCAAAGCCTGCACTTTTCCACCGCTCTCCGGCAAGTAACGTACCCTGAGATCTTTAACGTGGAGCAGCGGACCCGGCATGCAACACCTCTCCGGTTTAATTCTTTCCTGAGTGTGCTCCGGAATGCACCGTGTTTTCGGGATACTCGTAAACCTTAGTCATGCGCAGACGATTTTGAGAACATGCGCTTTGATGGGGTCCATTACAGCGCCTGAAGGTTCCGTCTGGCTCTAAATTTGGCCGTCAGTGCCGTGGATTTCGGCACTTTCAGGACGTGAGCGGCGTGCCATCCCGTTCGGTGGGCGCGAATGGAAGGGAAGGGCCGCGGGTTCTATATCGCGATCGGCGACCGACCGGAGAACTTAGCGTTCGCAGCGAGATCGAAAGCTTCGGTGGCGAGAACCCCCGCTGCCTGGTGGTCCTCGTGGTTTTCTCCCACCTCGTAATTCGGCATCCAGGTGAGAATCGCTTCCGGTCGGGTGATGCGGACGACCAGCTTTTCTTCCAAATGGCTGGGATCAAGCTGTGGGAGTGTCGAATAACAGCGAATGAACGCGGTTCGGTCGGCTTCGCTCCACTTAACCCCACGCCCGAAGGGGAGCCCAGGGTCTGCCGGAGCCTCAATCAAAGTTCGAGGGGCGACGCATAACCGTTCCACTGCCGAAGCGCTGGGGTGAAATGAGTGCGGCGGTCCAGGGCCGGTGAACCAGCGCTCTGAGCCATTGCTGTCCTAGATCCCGAGTTTCTTGACTTCCTCGTTGTAGTACTTGCGGTAGAGGATGTCCCACTCTTGGCTGCCTTCGAGGATGGTGCGTTTCTGGCTTTCGATTTTCTGGCGGGCGGACTGATCTATTCGTGCTTCCTGGTTCAACAGGTCTTCAAGGATTTTGCGGACCTCTAGGCGGATCGTATTTCGATCTTCCACAAAATCCACTTCGTCAACAGACGCCAGTGCGTCACTGACGACGTGCGCAACCTTATTGACTTTGTCGCGGCTCAATCTCATAGAACCGCCTTGTACTTGCGCACCAACTCGTTCTTCACCTTGCGGAACATCTCTTGATAGTTCGCGCCGCTGTTGCGCATTTCGTCGGAATAGGCTTCGAGAATGACTCGCACTTCGTCGTTGATGCGGTCCTCGAGCGCCAGTTCCTCGAGCATGGCGGCGTGCACTTTTTCTGTAACTACTGGCAAAGACTTAGTTTCGATGAATTCTGAGGCGGCCAGTCTTTTCACGGTCTCGCGGGCCAAGTAGCCCACATATTCTTTCGAAAGCAGCATGTCGGTTGGGAGTTGGTGCGAAAAAATTAGTTTAGCACGAGAAAAGCGGCATCAGGCGTCAGTGACTCAGGAAAGATCAGCGGTGTGCTTTACGCCAAGGAAGTCCAGGGCCGCGGGTAACCGGGCCCTAATCGCGTCGCGCCGGCAGTGGCTGTTCTCGTACCGTCATCCCACACTTCACCGGAGCGCCGACTGGGAAGAAGGTGACTGAGTTGGCTAATGACGGGCTGACGCCTGACAGCCTAGAGGCATACAATGCTTCCTTAGGCATGGCGAAATTTCCCGACAATCTTGCGACCTTGAAAGACGACATGGTGGCCTTCACTGAAGGGCATGGCATGCGCCGCTTTCCCGGATACGTGGACCACGAGGAAGTGCAGACCGTCATGTGGAAGCCCGGGGACGATACCGAGAGTTGGAAGGACTTTGTGGAGCTGGCCAAGGCTTCGGGCTCGCCCTTCCTGACCATGGATTCGTGGCAGCGTGAAAAAGAAGAGCTCGAAGGCATGATTCAGCGCCTCACCAATGCTGAATTCACCAGCGACGAAGACCTCGAAGACGCCCGCTGGCTCCGCACGTATCTTGGCAAGACTGGTTTCGTGCAACTCGGTTTTGCATTTCAAGGCGTGATGATGCTCTACGAGGCGTCCACCGAGTGGTACGACCACTATCAGCGCCTGGTAGAAGTTTCTGAAGATTTCGGCGGTCTCGCGATTGACGACTCTGGGACCGAAGACGAACCGTAGCCGTGCGCTGGAACCTCAGGCAAGTTCAGCCAGAACGCATGCAGGCCTTAGCGGACGAGCTTGCGTCGCTTCCAGGCCGCAAGAGCGCCGACGCCAGCCGCACACTCGCCCGCCTGCTTCTGTTGCGTGGAATCGAAACCGCGGAGTCCGCCGCACAATTTCTTTCTCCATCTCTCTCGCAGCTCCATTCACCATATTTAATGACCGGAATGAAGGCTGCCGTGGACCGTCTGGACGCGGCAATCGAACGCAAACAGGGGATTCTGGTTTATGGCGACTACGACGTTGATGGCACCACCGCTGTCGTCATTCTAAAAACCGCAATTGAACTTTGCGGCGGCACGGCGGATTTTCATGTCCCACACCGAATCCGCGAAGGCTACGACTTGCGTGGCGATGTCATCGAGCGCGCCGCAGCCGCCGGTATTCGGCTGGTGATCAGCGTGGATGCCGGCACCCGTGCATTTGCTGCTGCAGAGAGCGCACGGCGCGCTGAAATCGACCTCATCATCACCGACCACCATTTGCTGGGGCCGGAGGGTCTGCCGCATGCATTCGCTGTAGTCAATCCAAATCAGCCGGGATGCGACTATCCATGTAAGTCACTTTGTGGCGCCGGCATCGCGTTCAAAGTTGCGCAGGCGCTCATGGAGAGGCGATTGCCTCATCGGGATCAAGCCACCCTCCTTCTTTCTTTCATGAAGATTGCCGCAATCGCAACCATCGCCGATTCTGTTCCCCTCGTGGGAGAGAACCGCGTCATTGCAAGTTTGGGGCTGAACGCGCTACGGAAAGCCGTTAATCCCGGATTAAAGGCGTTACTCGAAGTTGCCGAGCTTGGTGGCAAAGGCTTGAGTTCCGGCGAGGTGGCATTCCGCATAGCTCCACGCATCAATGCGGCCGGACGTATGGATGTGGCGGCAGATGTGATCGAACTTTTCAGCACAAAAGATCCCACCCAAGCGCACCAAATTGCTGCCCGTCTCGACAAACTCAACAGCGATCGGCAGGAAGAAGAAAAACGAATCCTTATTGCCATCGAACAACGCATCGCGGATGAAGCCGGGCTGCGCGATTCCTACTGCATGGTGATTGATGGCGAGGGGTGGCATCGCGGCGTGATCGGCATTACGGCGACGCGGATTGTAGAGCGTTATGGCCGGCCGACGTTGGTGGTTTCACGCGATGGCGAAGATGCCCACGGATCGGGCAGGTCAATTCCGGCTTTCCATCTGCTGAATGCGCTCGAGAGTTGTGCGCCCTTATTCAGCAGATTTGGTGGGCATGCTTACGCGGTGGGATTCTCGCTGCGCTCGTGCAACCTATCAGAGCTCCGCTTGCAGCTGGATACATATGCGCGAACTCAATTAAGTCTCGCCGATTTTGAACCCACTCTCAATGTAGATGCCGAACTCCCTCTGGATGCAATCACGCCCGATCTGTTCGAGACGATACGGAAACTAGAGCCCTTCGGTGCAGGAAATCCCGGGCCGGCTTTTTGCGCGACTGCCCGCCTATCTGCTCCGGTGAAGGCAGTCGGGGAAAAACATGTTCGCATGAAGCTGGCGCCTGGATTGATCAATGGGGCGGCGAATGGTTGGCGGCGTGCGCTTGTGCACAATGCTGTGGGATGGCGGCTGGCGGAACGAGTAGCAGAAGCGAAGCTGCTGGCCGGCGACATGCTGGATGTTGCCTTTACGCTCGATCAGAACGAGCATGCTGAGTTCGGTGGTATTGAATTATCGTTACGAGATTTCAAGACGCGAGCGGCTGGGTCATCGAATGACTCGACGTCAGCAGTAAGTGTCGGTTCTTAAACAAGGTTCAATCTCTGCACACGAAGAACTGGAATCATCCGAAACGGGAAGGCACGAGTTCCACTCGTGCCGTTTTGAGTGTTGGGAGATGATCCCTATCCGGAGTGGTCGTGTCTTCCCGTCAGATGTCCGCAAAGAAATCCGATTGAGAATCCCAGCTGACCTATCTCGCCTTGCGAACACGGAGTTCGGCGCGCGCTTCCTCCGCCAACGACCCATGGCTCGCGGCAAGTTGCTGCAGGAGTTCGACGGCGACGGGAGACTGATGTTGGCAGAGCGCATTCAGGGCGGCTCGCCGCAGCTTGCTGTCAAGTTCTTCGCGGTGAAACAACCTGGCCAGGGCATGTAGCGCGTCGTCATCGTCAATTGCGGCGAGGACCTGAAGCGCCTTTCTTGCTCCGGCAGGGTTGCCGCTCGTACCGATAAATTCTTCCAATGCGCGGACGGTCTTAACGTGGCGCAGAAACATTAACTCGTCCAGGGCTTCGTCCACTACGCTCGGTGCAAATTTTGACAGAGACGCAGCCAGCACCGGCGCGGCGCGCACCGTACGGCTGCTGAGTAAAGCTTTGAGAGCGGCTTGCTGCACCCGCGCATCTGCATGTTCGAGTGCCGGAGTAATGTGATCGGCCAGGTCAGGGTCTTTCATTTCAGCCAGGACTCCGCAGATATTTCTCACCACGTACCAGCGCTCATCGGTCATGTATTTGTAAGCGATCTGGACGCTGCTAGGCCCAAGCTGACCCACCAGTCGCATCAGGGCCAACCGGTTTCGGGCGTCTTGTTCCTCAATCAAATGATTGAAGACCGCAACGATGCTGCCGGGTGCCGCGAATCTCAGCAGCGAAGATGCCGTCTTGCCCCAGGTAGAGTCGCCGCGTTGCTGCAAAAAGATCTCAATAATGCGCTCGATGGCGGCGGGCGGCAGAAGACGGCTGAGTCCAACCTCGCAGCACTTCTTGTGTTTTGCAGGATCTCGCTTGAGCGAATTTTCCAGCGCGGCTCCAATCATCTGCACGGTTTGAAAGCCTTCAAATGCTGCGACAGCCTGCGACAGAACGGTCAGAGCGCTGGCCACCTGAACGTGGCTGAACTCAGAAAGACTTTCGCGGAGCAACACTCGCACCAGCCGTTCCCCAGTTTTGGAAGCAAAGCCTGCATGCGCCAGTGGAACAGTTCGAATGAGGTCGGGAGCGCGGCCAAGTTCGACAGCGTCAATTTGAGCATTGGCGTCATCAAGAAAATCAAAGTAGTGACCGGCTAAGGCAGTAGCGCGATCAATCTCTCGCTGTGCAATGAGTTCTTTCAAAAGATCGGTCAGTCGCCGGAATTCGGTCGGCGAATAATGCTTATTGTCCATCAGCCGACTGTATTTTTTAGTGGGATGCAACGCGCTCCAATGCAACTCTTCGCGTATCCTCTCCTGCATGTGGGCCGGGAC
>QHZV01000206.1:0-6801 GCA_003224785.1 Acidobacteriota bacterium | reverse complement strand
AGTTTTGTCCCGGCAATCTGCAAAGCGGTGTCCGCAATATATTCAGTCGCCAGTTGCTCCGGAGGCAGGCTCTTCAATTCTTCCTGACGTTCAACTGGAAAATGCGCCAGGACTTTATCCACTCCCATGTTGCGGAGGATCCGCGCGAGTGACGTGTACGATTTTTGCGGATTGCCTTCCTCCTCGAGCAAGGAGCGCTGCACCGATTGCTCAACCAGATCCATGAAGTTGCTAGCTCCCAGCCCGCGACGTAGCCCGGTGCCATTTCCGCCCCCTCCGCCACCTGCAAATCCACCATAGAATTCATCTTCGCCTTCTGGCGAGCGTCCTCTGGAAATCAGGTTTCGATTCTGTCCGCGGCCGTTGCCGGTTCCACCGGATGAACCTCCGGTGCCGTTGCCCCCAAATCCGTTCCCGCCTACTCCACTCCCCCCAGAGCCCGAAGCCTGTCCGTGCGATCCACCCGCACTAGCTGGGCTCGCACCCGGGTCACCCTCAGCCGGGGAAACGGTCTCTCCGTCTTTGAGGACCACGAGCTGCGGAACACCCACAGGCACGCCGTATCCCGACCCGTCCACGCCCTTGGTCGCAAAATCGGCAAGAACCTCGCCGCGTGTGGAGGGGTCAAAGCATCCTGACTCCAGCAACGCGTCGATGGAATCCAGGAAATCGCGGCCGGTCTGTTCCTCCGCCATTTGCTTGGAGAGAATGTAAGACTCCGAGTCAGTCTCAATAATGGTGTCGCCGTGCTCATCTTTTTTCTGGTTCTTGGCGGCGGGCAGAATGCGAGCGCCTTCGACTTCGTTCTGATCCAAAAAGCTTAAGAGCCCGCCCACTTCATCAATGTGTTTGCTCGGAGCGGACAACAGGCTGACGACTTTCTTATAGCGGCCGAGCGTTAGCCCCGGCTCGAATGTCACCGCGGCGATTCCGCGCTTGAGGAATTCCGTTTCCAGTGAACGAAGCGTGGTGTCCGTGGTCAGCAGATTGTTGAGCATCACCTGATTGTCAATAAATCCGAAGGTGAATTGCCCGGTTTCCTTGAGCAGATTGTTCAGGAGCAGGAAGCTCTGCTGAGTGGGGCGTTCCACACTCTTATGCTCGACCGTGAACATGACCGCGGTCTTAAGCGTCATCTGTAGGGCGCGGGCGAAACGCAGGCCAAGAGCTTTAATTTGCTTGTTATCGGACATTCAATCCTTGCTTAGAACGAATTGCCGGCCGCCACAGACGTAACCTTTGCGAGTATGGAAGGTCGGTCTGCGGTTGGGAAGGTAACTATAGTTTCGCGTTTTTTCCAGCTAAGTTTTGAGCGACCACCAATTACAACTCGCAGACCGCCGTGTAATGAAGGCACTGCGGAAGTGGCCGAGCTTTACAACCAGGAGCCTGCATATTTATGATTCACGGCTCATGACCGACGGAGCCATCTACTGCAACCGTTGTGGGGCGCAGAACTCAGCCATGGCCAAATTCTGCGCTAATTGCGGGACGCCCTTTTCCAGCGAAGTTCAGCCACCCGCGCCGCAGCCAACAACGCCGGAAATTTCTCCCCGGCCGCAGAGCCCTGCGTGGCAAGTGCCCGCGTCCGGCTATGCCCAATCCGCACCTCGTACCCAATACGGGGGCTTCTGGCTAAGGTTTGTGGCGGTTGTGATTGATAGCATTCTGGTCGCTATCGTCGTGTTGCCGGTGTCGCTGATGCTGGCCGGAGTTATAGGACTCGCAGGGCACGGGGTCAGCATGCCGGGGATTGGCATCCATCTGGTTTCGGTCGTCGTTCGAGTGGCATTGGGCATGGTTGCGAAGTGGATTTATGAAGCGTCTATGGAAAGCTCGTCCCGGCAGGCGACCGTGGGCAAGATGACAATGGGGCTGAAAGTCACCGATCTTGCCGGAAGGCGTATCTCGTTTGCTCGCGCCAGCGGCCGCTATTTCGCCAAGTACCTTTCCAGCATGACTCTCCTGAACGCAGTAAACCTCAAGGGTATTAACCGCCGAGCACGCACAGGAAGTTTCACCGGAATATCTCTGCGAACTTTACAGCATTTCTTTGGCGGCCTTTGCGGTTAAAAGCTTTGCTCCGGGGACTCTGCGGTTAAAATCTTTCGCGTGGCTTACTTTCTCGGAATTGACGGCGGCGGCAGCAAGACTCGCTGCGTCCTAGGCGATGAACACTCGACCTTGGCCGCGGGGAGTGCCGGCGCCTGCAATGTCGTGCGTGTTGGTGAAGGTTGCGCGCGGACATCGCTTGAACAGGCAGTCCACGAAGCCTGCACGCAAGCAGGCATTTCACCCCACGACATCAGTGGCACATGTGCCGGCGTGGCCGGAGCTCTACGTCCACAGATGGCGACCATCACACGACGACTGCTGTCGAATATCGTCTCGGGAAAGATCGAAGTCGTGGGCGATATGGAGATCGCGTTTGAGGCGGCATTCGGGCAAGGGCCCGGACTGATTGTTATTTCGGGGACTGGTTCAATCGCCTATGGACGCAACGCCGAAGGAAAATCGGCGCGGGCCGGGGGTTGGGGGCATGCGATTTCAGATGAAGGTTCTGGGCATTGGATCGCTGTTGCGGCGATTCGAGCAGCAATGCGCGCGAGAGATCGTGGCGAGAGTTCGAGCTTATTGAAAGACCTGATGGACGCACTGGGGGTCAGCACGGTGGAGGAATTGACGGAGCGCGTTAATGCCAGCCCCGCGCCGGATTTCGCGTCGCTTTTCCCTGTGGTTTTGTCGGCGGCAATGGCTCCACGACTGCAGTCAGCTGCTGATGCGGGAGACGCAATCGCAAATCAGGTTCTGGAACACGCAGGGAGGGAACTGGCAAAACTCGCTGAAACCGTCATCCACCGGTTGTTTCCACGAGTTGGAAAGGTTCGTGTTGCGACGCATGGTGGGGTCTTGACCAGTAGTGAGCAGGTCAGGAATTCGTTCTCCGAACACTTACGCTCGTTGCGTCCGGATGTGAGCTATACCGCAGCGGCACTCAGCCCAGCTCTTGGAGCCTTGGAACGTGCTAGAAGACTGAATTTCTAAATCTGAGGCTTGTAATCTGACGGACACGCCAAAACGAAGCTGAGATGAACCGGAGTAACCGCTGGCCACGGACGCAAACCGTGTCCATTCTCACTTATTGAAATGCTGCAAAATTGCCTGTGCCTGATTCTTCGTCACTACTGCCGACAGTGCCGCAACGTCTGCCTGCTTCACCGCCTGCAGACTCCCAAAGTGTTCTAACAGCCTGCGAGTTGTGCGTTCGCCCACGCCTTCGATTTCGCGTAGCTCGGTTGCACGGTCGCGAATCTGACGGCGCTTGCGGTGGAAGGTCACAGCGAAGCGGTGGGCTTCATCGCGGATAAGTTGAACCAAGTGCAGCACAGGGTTGTGATGATCGAGCGCAATCGGCTCATCTTCCTGTCCACAGACGTAAATGATCTCTTCGCGCTTGGCGATGGATGCGAGTGGCTGGTTGATAACTTGCAGGGAGCCAAGCGCTTCAGCCGCAGCATGAAGCTGGCCTAAGCCGCCATCAATGAGGATCAGGCTGGGCATTTCCTTCTTTTCTTCCTGAATTCGCTTGTAGCGGCGCGTCACGACCTCCCGCATGGAAGCAAAGTCGTCAACTCCATTCGCCGTGCGAATGATGAATTTCCGGTAATCGGATTTCTTCATCCGGCCGTCTTCCCACACGACCATGGATGCGACCGTTTCGGTGCCCTGAATGTGAGAAATATCAAAGCACTCGATGCGCTTCGGTGGCTCGGGCAATGTGAGGGCATCCTGCAAAGCCTCCTGAATTGCTTTCGCATTGGGCTTCATGATCCGGAAGCGTTGGTCATAAAGCTGCTTGGCGTTGCTCGCGGCGAGATCAATGAGAGAGCGCTTGTCGCCACGTTGGGGAACGCTGATGTTGATCCGCGCGGGTCGGGCATTCTTCTCCGACATTTGCTCGGAGAGTACTTCTTCGAGCATGTCGCGATCTTCAAAATCTACCGGAACGTAGATATTTCGAGGCACGTAGGGCTGGCCGATGTAGAGCTGGGTTAGAAGGGACGAGAAAAACTCGTCGGGTTGGAAAGCGGAGGCCTTTTTGGGAACGGCAGTATCGGGAAGGGCACGAGTTTCACTCGTGCCATTTGAATCAATAGAAGGGCTATCGGCACGGCTGGAAGCCGGGCCCTTCCCGGGTGTCTCAATGGTGCCGGGCTCAAATTCCGGCAGGTCTTCCCAAAAGAATTCACGCCGATCGAGAACTTTGCCACCCCGCATGTGAAACAGGTTCACAGCCAGCATTCCATTTTCAAAGTGATATCCAAATACGTCCGCATCATCGCCTTCAGCGGCCGCAATCCGTTGCTTCTCGTGCAACTGCTCGACGGTCGAAATCAGATCGCGATACTTGGCGGCGCGCTCAAACTCCTGAGATTCTGCGGCGCGCGCCATTCGCTCCCGCAGTGACTTTGAGAGGTCACTCTGCCGGCCATCCAGAAAGAGCTTCACATCTCGTACGGCCTCCTGGTAAATCTCAGGCGTGGTTAGACCCTCGACGCAAGGACCGAGGCATCGCCCGATGTAATACTGCAGGCACGGGCGCGGATGAGGGCGGTTCAGGTCCACGGTGCACGACGGAACCAGGAAGCTCCGGTGAATCAGATCCACAATTCGGTAGGCCAGATTCGCAGGAAAATACGGCCCGTAATAGACGCTTCCGTCCTTACGAAGCCGGCGGGTCACATAGACGCGGGGAAAGCGCTCGCCTAGCGTCAGCTTCACGTAGGGGTAAGTCTTATCGTCGCGCAACAAGATGTTGAAACGTGGTTGCTTCTGCTTGATGAGATGGTTTTCGAGAGCAAGGGCCTCTTTGTTGTTGGCTACAACGATATAGTCAACATCCACAGCTTCCCGCAGCAGGGTGCCAGTCTTGGCGTCCGAAACCCTGCCCTCATGGAAATAGGAGCTGACCCGGTGACGCAGGCTTTTCGCCTTTCCAACGTAGATCACCTGACCTTCGGCATTTTTGTACAGATACACGCCGGGTGAGGCGGGAATTGATCGAATTTTCTCCTGAAAATCCATGGACTACGTGAACCGACGCGAGGGTTGCTACTCTGCTATATCCATTTTAATGGACGGAGCTTTCAAGCATTCGAGACTGATCTCCAAACTATCCCGCTGATTTTCCCAGCGACCGGCCTGCTGCACACTCGGCGTACGTGTTTTCTCAAGGTCGTAGTCTGCGGATTTGCTTAAACCGTATAAATTTTCCTCGCTTTTTACAGTCAGCATCCATCCCGCAAAAGGCGACATTCATCTAACTCTTGATCCCTGAAAGGGTTACAATGCGACTGTTAATGAATTCAGGTTGGCATGTCCCTTGCTCAATCAGCAGGTGGCTGAACAAGCCGCCCGTCGAACACGGGAAGCTAAGAACCAGGTTTTTGATCCAAGACGCCCCAGCGTGTTGGATACCCAGGCACAGAATTCATCGGTCACTGTTGCCCAGGATTTAGAAATTCAAGCGAGGAAGGAGTCCTCCAAACATGAATCGCGCTTCTTTAGTCATTGCACTGGCAGCAAGCATGGTGGCGACGGTCGGCTGCGCCAGCAAAAATTATGTTCGTCAACAGACCACGCCAATTATCAACAAGACCAACGAACTCGACGACCTGACCGCCCAGAACTCTAAGGCGATCAAGGACGTTGACGCCCGCGCGCAGGCCGGTATTCAAGACGTGAACACCCGCGCTGCCGCTGCCGACCAGAAGGCACAGTCTGCCGGGCAGCAAGCCGCGCAGGCGCAGACCTCGGCAGATAACGCTGTTCACCGGGTTGATGTCCTGACCGATGCCGTGAGCAACCTCGACAATTACAAGATTGTCACTGAGGCCGCTGTGCACTTCGGCTTTGACAAGGACTTCTGAGACCGTGTCGAACACCAAGGGTTACATCATCACTGTTGAAGGCGGCACGGATTCGGTTGGTCCGGCGGACTACAACTACAGTTTGAGCGAACGTCGCGCGGATTCAGTGGTCCAGTACCTTGGCTCGAAGTACAACATCCCCCCACACAAGATCTATATCGTGGGATTGGGCAAGGACAAACCGGTCGAAGAAAATAAGACCCGCGAAGGCCGTGCAGCGAACCGACGAGTGAATGTCCGGTTGATGACAAACACCACAGGCGGAACGCAACAACAGAGCGCGAGCCCGGCACCGCCGTCTATGTAAACGAGTTTTCCCTCCTCCCCGGAGGATTTCGCCAACAGGCCGTTCCATAACCGTGGGACGGCCTTTTTTTTCGCAGTGTTCAAGGTGAGAGTCACACGATGAATCCGCAGGTTTAAAATAGAGCCATGCGTTTCTGGCTTTATTTGATTACTGCCGGACTACTTTCGCTTCCAGTTGTCGCTCAGCAGGATGACACCGCTCCGGCACAAGACAAGGAAGAGAGCAGCGCCAGGGCCAGCGAGATGAGTTCAAGCAAGGACACTCGTATTGACCTGAGTCCCCCGGCGAACGATCAGAAGAGTCATCCCATGAGCGGTGCGGCAGTTACGGATGCGGAAGATGCTGCCTCAGACGTGCAGGAGATGCATCCATGGGACCCGCACAAAGCCGTGAAGGACATTGAGGTTGGCGACTTCTACTTCAAGAAAAAGAATTATCGTGCGGCGCTCGGACGGTACCAGGACGCTTTGGTGTACAAGCCGAACGACGCAGTGGCGCAATTTCGGCTGGCTGAGTGTTTCGATAAAACCGGCAATTCTGGAGACGCGGTCACTCATTATCAGG
>QHZV01000093.1:884-4065 GCA_003224785.1 Acidobacteriota bacterium | reverse complement strand
CGTTCTGAAAGATTCAGAAGAGCATCGCGGACAGGCATTCCGTATTTCTGTTCTTCGAAGAGCTTGCGGAACTCTGTGGAAGCAGGATCTGACAATTCATCGCAAATGATCTCGACCGCCACCGTGAACGCATGCCCGGCCCTGACCGCGCGCGCCAGCGTGTCGATTGCATCGGGAAACATGGTCTCGAATTTTTGGAAGCGCCGCGTTCTTCGCCAATTGACATAGGAATAAGGGACGATCATTCCAAGCGCGGCGCCGGTTACAGTAAATAATAGAGTTTCCTGCGCGGGCAACGGTTGTGCGAGCACATAGCCGACTGCCGACCCACATGCGCCGCTGAACAAGCACAAGATCAGCAGGTTCCCCGCCCGCATCGAGAGCCCTGCTTGATCGAGCAGTATCTGCAATCGCGAGACACGTTCCGAACGCCGGAGCAACGTGTCGAATGCGGGAATGCGGCTGAGCATCTCATCGCGGAGAAGCGCCAGCGTCTCACGTCCAGGTTGGTTCTGCTCCGGAGCCAGGCGTTCGCGAATCAGACGCGCGCGGGCGCGGCGCTGGTCGAGCAGCATGCCGGCGGCGAACGCACCACAGGCAACCGCAACAAAAACCAAAATTGGAATCGTCGCCTGCGTCATCGGCCGCCTAGACCTCCATCCGCGAGTCGAACCATTCAGGTTTGAATCGGTATCCTGCAGTGGCAAGCCGGTCTGCGAATTTTGACGTCGCTCCGGTGGCCCGGAACACACCGCGAACCTTCCCGTCGGGATCTATCCCGACGCGGTCGAACGCGAAAATGTCCTGCATCCAAATGCTGTCGCCTTCCATACCGGTAATCTCGGAAATGGAAACCACTTTTCGCGAACCATCCGTCAGGCGCGCAATCTGCACCACCACGTGTATGGCGGAAGAAATCTGTTGCCGTATCGCCCTCTCTGGAATGTTCAGGTTTGCCATGGAAAACATGCTCTCGAGGCGGGACATAGCATCGCGCGGCGAGTTCGCATGTACAGTGGTCAGCGACCCTTCGTGACCAGTATTCATAGCCTGCAACATGTCGAAGGATTCTTCGCCGCGCACCTCGCCGACGATGATGCGATCCGGACGCATACGCAGGCTGTTAATGACTAACTGCCTTTGCCGCACCGCACCTTTTCCTTCGATATTCGGTGGTCGGGTTTCTAGGCGAATCACATGCTCCTGCTTAAGCTGCAATTCCGCAGCGTCTTCGATCGTCACCACCCGCTCCGACTCAGGAATGAATCCCGAGAGCACGTTCAGCAATGTTGTCTTCCCTGCACCCGTGCCACCTGAGATCAAAATATTGATGCGGCCCTTCACCATGTTGGAGAGCACTTCCAGCATGGGTTCGGTAAGGGTGCGGTTCTCGATCATATTGCGCGCCGTGACCGGATCGCGACCAAAACGACGTATGGAGAGTACGGGGCCATCTAATGCGAGCGGTGGAATGATTGCATTAACGCGAGATCCATCTGCAAGCCGTGCGTCCACCATGGGCGAACTCTCGTCAACGCGCCGACCGACGCGTGAAACGATTCGATCTATGATCTGCATCAGGTGCTGATTGTCCTTGAAGCTAAGGCCTGTAACTTCAAGCTTTCCAGCACGTTCCACATACACTTTGTTGTAACGGTTTACCAGAATGTCGGAGATTGTGGGGTCTTTCAGCAACGGTTCGAGTGGGCCAAGCCCAAAAATCTCATCTAGGATTTCGCGCGCCAGACGCTCGCGCTCAGCAAAGCTCAGGGGGACCGCTTCGGTATTGACGGTGTTCCGGATGACCAGCAGAACTTCTTCGCGCGCGGCATTGCTCGGGGTGCGCCCTAGCTTCTCGAGATCGAGCCGGTCGAGAATTTTTCGGTGTAGGTCGGCCTTGACCTGCTGATATTCTCGCCTTTCGAATGCCTGCACGTTTGCCATGGTTTACTAGCCGATTTTAAACAACGACCAAGTTGGACGCTTTGCTGCCGTCTCCGTCTCCGTCAACTTCTCTGCCAACCCTGTGAATGCGCGGGTGAGATCTGACCGATTTTGCTGCATGAGAGGAACCCCGCGATCAATTGCACCGGAAACGGCCGGATAGTGGTTGGGGACTTTCCAAAGCAGACTTAGGCCGGAAGCGCTCTCGGCCTCACTTTCCTGGAAACCCTGAATTTTTCGAAAGCGGTTCAGCACCAGGTGCATCCGGTCTCGCCCATTATTTTCGCAGAGGAATTGCTGAATGCGCGCCGCGCTCCACAGAGAAGCCACATCAGTTCCAGCAACGATCAGGACTGTCTGAGAAAGATCGCAAACCAGCCGGGTAATTGCATCCATGCGGGTCGACAGATCGACAACCACAAACTGGAAATAAGAAGCCAGCAGATCGAATAGTCGAGCGACCTCGGAGGGCGAGGGCTGAACTTCCGCAGGCGATGACGCTCCCGCGAGCAGTTGCAATCCTCCAGCATGGCGTGTCGTAAAGCTCTCTAGTAAGGAACTGTCCAGGCGATGCAAATTGCGTATGGCATCATAAGCGGTGAATGAAGGCCGCAAGTTGAGATGAAGGGCTGCATGACCAAGCGGAGCCAGATCAACCAGCGCGGCCTGGCCATGTGCGGCTTGTAAGGCGAGGGCCAGGTTCACGGCAATCGTGGTCGCCCCACATCCTCCCTTAGCATTCACGATCGCGAACACTTTTCCTCGCACGCCGTTCCGCTGCGCGCTCTTCTGGGTCGTGGACAATCGAACAAAAGCCTCGAGCAGCATGTTCGTCGTCAGCGGCCTTTCGAGAAACTCCCGTGCGCCAGACCGCATAGCCATGACAATAGTCTGCGGCTGCGTCAGACTTCCTACGGCAAACAGAGCAGTTCTGGGCAATTCCTGATGCAGCACCTCAATAGCGCGTAGGGCAGACGGTGCATCGTTCAATGGGATGTCGAGCACCAGAACGTCGGGATGTTCTTCTTGCAGGCGCCGCACAATCGGGTCGGCGGGAGAGAGGGGCAGGCTGCCGAAACTGAGCACAGCACGCGCCACCCGCGTGCCCTCGACCATTAACTGCAGAATATTTCGTTGCTCGCTATCTCGCGCCAGCACTGCTACTGCTAACTCCGGCATCACTGCTCCTTACTTCTACTGACGAACCAAAATACTCGCACTGCTATTTTCCGCCACC
>QHZV01000093.1:0-864 GCA_003224785.1 Acidobacteriota bacterium | reverse complement strand
TTATCCTTGTCCAGGAAAGGCTGCGGGTCTTTCGGCGTGGACGGCGCTTGCGTGCTCGGCGAAACACGATGCACCGTGCACAGCACCATTAACTCCGCATTGCTCTTCTGGAGGTTTTTACTCTTGAAAAAGTTGCCCAGGATCGGAATATCGCCTAATCCCGGCATTTTGCTGACAATGTTAGTGACTCGATTATCCATGAGGCCGGCAATCACAAAACTTTGCCCATCCTGAAGCTCGAACTCGGTCTGCGCACGGCGCGTGCTGAGCGCCGGAATCGTGAAACCGGAGATGGTGAGAGCGTTGGTGAAGTCAAGCTGGCTTACTTCCGGAACCACCTGCAGGTGAATATTGTTGTTCGGCATGATGACGGGCGTGAATTTCAGTTTCACGCCGAATTCCCGGAACTGGATGGTCACCGCTGTGAAGCCCTGTCCTGGTTGAACAACTGGGAAGGGGAACTCTCCGCCTGCCAGAAAACTCGCTTCTTTGCCGTTGACCGCGATCAGGTTCGGTTCCGCCAAAATCTGCAACAGGTTTTTTTGCTGCAGAGCTTTAATGACGGCCCCGATTGGGACATCGGTGCGCGAAATAAATAGGTTGAGATAATCCGTGATGTTGGCGGTAGGAACCGTGGGAGTGACCGTGGTGACGTTCACTCCGTTACTTCCAACGGATTGCGTCACTGTAGGCGCAGGACGAGTTACTGAAACCTGGCCAAATTGCCCTGTCTGAAACGACCCGATCGTGTTGCCTTGGCCGAGGTCAAATAGGTTTACACCCAGTTGAGTCACAGCGCTGCGGTCAACTTCCGCGAACTTGACTTCCAGCAATACCTCCTGCGCTCCCACCGGCCCAAAGCTC
>QHZV01000092.1:2074-7185 GCA_003224785.1 Acidobacteriota bacterium | reverse complement strand
CGCAGATGGACACCATCATCCGGTGGCATCGTATGCGCGGTGAGGTCACGCTCTGGCTCCCTGGCACCGATCATGCCGGCATCGCCACGCAGATGATGGTCGAGCGCCAGCTTGCAACTGAAGGCAAGAAGCGCTCTGAACTGGGCCGTGAAAAATTCATCGAACGCGTTTGGAGCTGGAAGAAGCAATATGGCAGCGCCATTCAGGAGCAGATGCGGAGACTCGGCGCGTCAGTCGATTGGAGCCGCGAATACTTCACCATGGATGACAACCTCTCGCGAGCGGTGCGCGAGGTGTTCGTTCGGCTGCATGAGCAAGGCCTGATCTATCGCGGGAAGTACGTCATCAACTGGTGCCCGCGCTGCGAGACGGCAATCTCGGATCTCGAAGTCAAGCACGAGGAGATTCCGGGCAAGCTGTGGGAAATTCGCTACCCGGTCGTCGGTAGCAACGAATTTATCACCGTCGCCACAACGCGCCCCGAAACCATGCTCGGCGATACTGCGGTTGCGGTGAATGAGCGCGATGAGCGCTACACCCACCTGCACGGAAAAAGAGTTCTGCTGCCGCTGATGAATCGCGAGATCCCGATCATCACCGATGAACTCGCACAGCCCGAGTTCGGCACTGGCGCGGTGAAGATCACGCCCGCACACGATGCCAACGATTTTCAAGCGGGAGTTCGCCACAATCTGCTGCAGATCGAAATCATGGACGAGCACGCCCGAATGAACGAGAACGCCGGGTCCTATGCAGGACTCGGCCGCTCGACCGCCCGTGAACGTGTTCTGGAAGATTTGCGCGCACATGGGTTTTTGGCTGGAGAAAAAGATTACACGCTCGCGATTGGAAAATGTGACCGGTGCGGAACGGTTGTTGAGCCGCGGCTCTCTACGCAGTGGTTCATCAAGATTCAGCCCCTGGCGGAGCGCGCGATCGAAGTTGTCGAGAAAGATTACATCCGCTTCACGCCGACGAACTACCGCCAGATTTATCTCAACTGGATGCGCAACATTCATGATTGGACCATTTCGCGCCAATTGTGGTGGGGGCATCGCATTCCCGCATGGCATTGCGCATGTGGCGAGATCATAGTTGCGCGAGAGGCGCCGACTTCTTGTGACAAATGCGGCGGATCGCATTTAACGCAGGATCCCGATGTACTCGATACGTGGTTCTCGTCAGTTTTCTATCCGACATCGCTGCTGATCACCGGCTTCGATATCTTATTTTTCTGGGTCGCACGCATGATCATGCTGGGCTGCTGGTTCATGTCACCGCCAGAAAAACCGGGGACAACGGTGACTGATTCCGACGGGCGAGACCGTTCCCCCGCTACCTCATTAAAAATAGGGGCGCGGGCGTCCTCGCCCGCGCTTAGAGAATCAGTCCTCAAGAGATCCGTTCCATTTCGCGAGGTTTACATCCACGCCCTTGTCCGCGACGCCGAGCGCCAGAAAATGTCGAAGACCAAAGGCAACGTGCTTGATCCCATCCACGTCATCGAAAAATACGGGACCGACGCCACGCGTTTCACGCTTGCGGCGATGTCGTCCCCAGGCACCGACATCGCATTCAACGAGAGCCGCACGGAAGGATATCGCGCTTTCGCCAATAAAATTTGGAATGCGGCGCGGTTTATGTTCATGAACATGGAGCGCATAGGCCTGTGTGGGTCAGACATTCTTGTCCGACAAGATTCTCGTGGTGCGGGCGCTCTCGTCCGCGAAGGCCAGGAAGCGTCTGCGATCCGAGGATTTCAAACCGCGAAACAATGACGGAAATCGCGACAAAGGGCCTTCCTGTAGCTTGGAAAGAAGAGGAATTCGATGATGCCATGAGCAAGCTCCGGGAAGCTGTCAATACTGATAGGCAACTTGCGAGTGTCGCGTGTGCGAACTTAGTCGTGCTATTTGAGGCTTCTCTTCGCCTCCTCCACCCCATCATGCCCTTCATCACCGACGAACTTTGGCATGCGATTTACGATTGTAAGCCGCCGCAGAAGTCACTCGCCTTGGCGGCATATCCGCAAGCAGATGAAAAGCAGATTGATAAAGCGGCGGAAACACAAATGGCGATCCTGCAAGACCTGATCATCAGCGTGAGAAACCTTCGCGCGGAATTAAAGGTTGAATCGAAACTCAAAACTCCTATAGAAGTCTTCGCCGGGGAACCGGAGATCCGCGCTTTGATCGAGCAGAACCGGTCAGCGGTGGAGAACGACCGTCAGGCAAATGTCGAGCGGCTGAGCTTTGCCGGCGAGTCTCTTGCCAAGTTGTCGAATGTCCGTCACACTGCACGCTTCGATGTCCGGCTGGTTTACGAACAGAAGATTGATATCGGTGCCGAATGTGAACGGCTAAAAAAAGAACTCGATAAGATCGAAAAAGGAATGACCAGCGGACAACGCCAGTTAGGGAATGAACAATTTTTGGCAAAGGCCCCCGCTGCGGTAGTTGAGAACCTGCGCAAGCAGCAGCAGGAATTGGCAGTTTTGCAACAGAAGACACGGAGTAAACTAACCGACTTAGGCTGCAGTTAGCAGTTTTGGCCGAGAATGATCGTGCCGGCAGGCTTAGCGCACGACGTACGACCAACGACCGCATTATGGCCTTTAACAGCCGTCGCATCACCGCCGTTATTGAGAACGCGCTGCTCGAGGACCGGGCCACGCGCGATGCGACCAGCTACGCCTGCATTGATCCCAGCCAGCGCGCGGCGGGAACGATCCTTGCCAAGCAGGACTGCGTTCTGGCTGGTCTTGGAGCAGTCGGACGCATTCTCGATGTGTATGGCGCGCTAGATGGCGCCGTAGTTTCGCATTACGAAGTCACCAGCCATCCCGAAATTTTCGATGGCGTGCGCTTGCACCGAGGTCAGGCCATCGCAGTCGTTCGCGACAATGCACGCGTCATTCTGTCCTGCGAGCGCGTGATCCTAAATCTGCTGCAGCGCCTCAGCGGCATCGCCACGTTGACTCGCGAGTTCGTAGAGGCTGTCTCCGGGACCAAAGCCCGAATTCTCGACACCCGCAAAACTGCACCGGGCCTGCGCATGCTTGATAAGTATGCGGTCCGATGTGGCGGCGGACAGAATCATCGTCTCGATCTCTCGGACGGCGTGCTCATCAAGAACAACCACATCGCGCTCGCGGGTGGGATCAAGAATGCGCTGGAGCGTGCGCACCGCAATCGCCGCGGAACGCAACCCATCGAAGTTGAAGTGCGAAGTCTTGCTGAACTCGAAGACGCGTTGTCTTTCGGCGCCGAAGCCATCCTACTAGACAACATGCAAGTCGCCGACGTGCGAGCTGCGGTTGAGCGATGCAGCGCAGCCGACCGCCGGATTCCACTCGAGAGTTCCGGCGGCATCAATCTCGAAAACGTTCGCGCATACGCCGAAACCGGCGTGGATTTCATCTCCGTTGGAGCGCTGACCCACTCCGCTCCTGCCGTGGATATGAGCTTACGAATCGTTCCCGCCTAGTCGCGAGCATTGAGATGTGAGCGTTGAGCCCACCCACTTCGCCAGCTCGTAACTCAAAGCTCATCGGTCGCGGCTATCCTAACGAACAACTAACAATTTGTGCTATTCACGTCTAAACCGTTTTAGGTTATCATCTTTGCCCATGAATTCGCGTTCAGTCAGGGCTTCAATCCTCGGTGTCTCTGCATTCTTATTCATGCTGTTTTTCACCGCGTGTGGCGGCGGGTCTTCCGGCGGTGGAAACCCGCCGCCTCCTCCACCTCCGCCACATGTGACGAACGTCAATGTGAGCGTTGACGTCCTTACGGACCGCCACTTCATTAGCCCTTTCATCTACGGCGTGAACTATCCCAAAGACGCTGCCTACATTACCAATACCAATTCAACGTTGGTGCGCTGGGGAGGCAATGCCACCTCGACTTATAACTGGCAACTTCATACCTACAACGCTGATGACGATTACTTTTTTGCGGATTTCGACGCCGGAGCGCTGAATAATCCGGCTGACAGCGACTCGGCGCAATTCATCAAAGATGTGAAGGCTGCAGGCGGTCATCCCTTGATGACGATGGCGATGCTGCCTTGGGTTGCGCAAACCGCGGAGAACGGTGTAAACGGACATTGGAGCTACTCGGTCGCGAAGTACGGCTCACAATGCAAAGTTGATCAGTTTAATACTGATGCGGGCAACGGTCTTGAACCCGACTGCAGCACCCAACTTTCTGCTAATCCGGCGGATGCCTATTTTCCGCTGCTCGACGATCACACCCAAGCCTGCCCTTCGGGAAATTGTTTGTACCGCGTGGATTGGGTCACGGACCCCGCCAAAGGATTGACTCAGGCTTTTGGCGGCGGAGCATGTCCCGTCCCCTTCTTCAGTAACGCATCGTGTCATCTTTATGACATGGACAACGAAATCGACATCTGGGGCGGCACGCACATTGACATACATCCGACACAGTCTGGCTACAACGAACTGCGTGACACGTATTTGACGCAGGCGCGAAATCTGAAAAGCTGGGACCCACTGGCGGTGCGTTTTGGCCCGGTAAGTTGCTGCTGGTTTTTTTATTGGAATTTGAATCACCCGAGCGATAACAAAGGCGCTCACGCCAACATCGATTTTCTCCCATGGTGGTTGAACGACGTGTACTGGAATGACCAAATCGCGGGTACGCGCTCGCTTGACGCCTTCGATATTCACGCGTACACCGATGCAAGTGGGAGCGGGCTTTCACTGGCGCAACAACAGGCGCTTGCATTGAACATTACCCGCGACTGGTGGGACCCGAACTTCACTACTCCGGCCTGGTTTGGCTCAAACAGTGTCACCTCGAACCAGGCTCTCGATCACATTCCGTTCCGCATTCAGCGTGCGCGCGCAATGGCGAACGCAATCTATCCCGGTACCCCGCTCAGTTTCACAGAATGGAGTTTTGCGTTCGCGGGTGAGCCGGATTTTTCCACGGCGCTCGCTGATGTGGATGCCTTTGGCATTCTCGGCCACGAACGTGTCACTTACGCGACCCGCTGGACCGCCGCCGACCCTGCGAATCCTGCTTACAATTCGCTGAAGCTCTATCGCAACTACGACGGCAGCAACAGCAAGTTCAATCCGATTTCGA
>QHZV01000092.1:0-2055 GCA_003224785.1 Acidobacteriota bacterium | reverse complement strand
GGTCAACAAGGATCCGATAAATTCGGCCAAGACGGCGTTCACGCTTAACGGATTCACGGCATCGCAAGTGAAAACTTATACACTCGCCGTTGGTTCGCCAAACACGATTGTGGCGAGCACGTCGAACGCGTGGTCTTCCTCAATGACGTTTGCTCCGTACTCGGCGACTTTGCTCGTGATTACCGGGACCACTTCCAGCCTTCCAGCGGCTGAGTGGGACTTGAATCCGGACACGACGATGGTGGCCGCAGGCGGCACGGTCACGCTGCATCCGAGACTGATTTCGGGGACTTCAGTGACACTGGGAAGCCCAGCTCCAACCTCCGGCGGAATAACTCTAACGACAAGCGGTTCGACGGTGAATTCAGGCCAGCAGGGTGCGATTCAAGTGACTGCTGGGAATGCTCCTGGGTTCTACTCATTCTCGGTTCCGGCAACCGACAGTGGCGGCGTATCGACAACTCAAAGCGGCTGGATTGTTGTGGAAAATCCCGCGGCTTCGCTTGCGAAAACCGGCGGTGATGGCCAGACCGGGACGGCAGGCACAGTGCTTCCGATCAACCTCGCCGTGACCATCGCGCCGGGTTCATCGGGTGGATCTGCAGGCGGAGCGAGTGTGTTCTTTATTACCAGCGCTGGATTGCTGACAAACGTTGCGTCGGGCAATGGGGAAAAGATATTCTCGGGATCCAAGGTGATCGCCGTTACCAACAGCTCCGGCGTAGCCAAGGTCACTCTGACTCTGCCCGGAGCGCCCGGTCCCATTACAGTAACCGCCGAAGGCCCGTACGCCTTGGGTCATCCAACGGTCACGTTCAACGAGACCGCGAATTAGAGCCACACTTGTGGGGGCACGGGGGGCTCACCCATGTGGTGTCTAGCACACTTCTGGCGGGGACGCCGGTCGCCCCTTAATCTACGTTGCATTCAGCCCGCCGCGGTTTGTACTTTCCCATTGATTACCGCATAATTCGGGCATTAACCAGGCTCTTAAAGATCGCGAACTGCGGCGCAGGGCTCCCGCTCCGGAGACTGACGCACGCCTCGGCCGTATTGTTCGCGTCCGAAGTCTGGCGACTCGTGCAGCAGTTGCGTACGCTTGGCGTAGAAATTGCCGGACATCCTTCAAGTGGATATCAACTAACCGCTGTTCCGGACCTGCTGCTCCCCGAAATGCTGGAGCCGCTTTTGCGTGGAACCATCTTCGGTGGAAACATCCATCACTACTACCGCGTGGGTTCTACGAATACAGCGGCCATGGACGCCGCTGCCGGAGGTGCGCCCGAAGGAACGGTTCTTTTGGCTGAGCAACAGACCGCGGGGCGAGGGCGCGCAAGCAATCAGTGGCACTCGGCGGAATCAACCGGAATTTACTGCTCCGTTATTTTGCGTCCTGCATTGCCCCCATCTGACGTGCTGGTTCTCTCGCTGGCTGCGGGTCTCGCCGTACAATCTGCCATTCAGGGAATTGATCCGCATGTGATGGCCGATTTGAAGTGGCCGAACGACGTGTTAATCATGGGGAAGAAATTCTGTGGCATCCTGACGGAAATGAGCGCCGAAGCCACTCGTGTGCGTCACATTGTTGTGGGCATCGGCATCAAAGTGAACCAGAATTCGTTTCCCGCCGAATTGAGCCAGACCGCCACCTCATTGCGCCTCGTGACGGGAACGGAATGGTCGCGAGTTGAATTGTGCACAGCTTTGTTAAAATCGCTCGAGCGTGAGTATCGCAGCCTGCTGGCGAATCGCGATGCGCACGCGGAAATTCTGCGCCGCTTCGAAGACCGTTCCTCTTCAGCCCGCGGCCGGCAAGTGCGGGTGGAAGAAAACGGCGGATTCGAGGGCATGACGGAAGGCCTGGATTCACGTGGCTTTCTGCAGGTAAGGACTCGGCACGGATTGCGCAACGTTTACAGTGGCACGATAAGATTCAAGTAAGTGATCAGTGTGCAGTGATCAGTGATATTTCTGCACCTGGATACGGGCTACCATCACTGACAGCCGGCAACTAATCACTGACAACAGATTACTAGCAACTGATTCCCATGCTTC
>QHZV01000091.1 GCA_003224785.1 Acidobacteriota bacterium | reverse complement strand
CCGCTCCTGCTCACTCTCGGGCAGCTCTAGTTCAGGGGCGACTTCAGGCATGGTGGGTGTTCGGCGCGGAGAGATTCAAGTCGCTGGATGACGATGAGGACGGCGGCTCTGGGGATTGAGCGTGAGCGGGCAGATATTCCACCGATCCCTCCGGTGGTTGGCTTGGCAACTCCATCTTCTGCTCGATTTTCTGGCTTTCAGCTTTTTGCTTCTCTTGCACTTCGAGTTGAGAAATTTCCGCCTCGATCTGCGCCTTGAATTCGTTTGAAGCGCGCTTGAACTCGGCAAGGGCCTTTCCGATTTGACGCGCAATGCCGGGCAGCTTTTTCGGACCGAAGAGCAGGAGCGCCAGAACAAATAAGACAACTGTATCGGCAAAACCCATTCCCCAATCATAACGGGGTCGGGCAGCGATTGGCTATTGGCCGCTGTAATTTACAAATTTAGGGTTAGTCGAGGCGCGGTCTTGACTTCTGGCAACGAGCTGCTTAACTTCTTCAGTTTGTAATTCTTTTCTGGGAGTAGCCGTGAAACGCTGGGTAAAAATTCTGCTGTTGATGTTCATGCTTTTAGTCATTGTTGTTGCCGTAGCCGCGGTGCAGATGTTCGGCCTGCATACTTTCATCGGTCCTCGAAAACGCGCTCTCACTGATAGCAAGTTTGAGAGTACACCGGCACGGTTAGAGAGAGGCCAGTACATCGCGAACTCGATGGGTTGCTTCTATTGTCATTCGCCTCACGACTGGAGCAAGCGAGATCATCCGATTCCCCCTGGAATGGAAGGTGCTGGGCAACAGCTGCCTTATACCGATCTTCCAGGCAAGGTATTTGCACCGAACCTCACGCCCGACAAGGAAACCGGTGCCGGGACATGGAGTGACGATGCACTTGCGCGTGCGATTCGCGAAGGCATTGCTCATGACGACCGTGCCATGTTCCCGATCATGCCATATCCGCATTACCGAACCATGCCTGATGAAGACCTGGCGTCCATTGTGGTTTACCTGCGTTCTCTTCCACCAGTGCGAAATCCGTTGCCGAAAACGGAGATCGTTTCCCCGGTGAAATATTTTATGCGCAACGCGCCTCGGCCGATATCAAATCCGCTGCCTCAGCCCGATTTGTCCGACCCCGTCAAACGTGGTTCCTTCTTGGTGAACTTGATTGGTTGCGCGGATTGCCACACGCCGGTGGACAAGCGGCACAATTTCATTTCAGGAATGGATCTTGCTGGTGGACAAATTCTTTCGGTCCCATGGGGAAATGCAGCCAGTGCAAACCTAACGCCAGACCCGACCGGCATTCCGTATTACGACGATGCCCTGTTCATCAAAACCATGCGGACAGGCGAAGTAGGTGGTGTACGTGAACTCAACAGTGCCATGCCGTGGATGGTTCTGCGCAATATGACTGACCAAGATCTCTCGGCAATTTTGGCTTATCTGAAGACACTGAAGCCGGTCAGACACAGAGTGGATAATTCGCTGCCGCCTACATTGTGTCCGCTCGATGGAACGATACATGGCGCAGGAGATCAGAACCGCAAATAGACAGGGCCATTCAGCTGAAGATTAAAGGAGCGTGATGATGGAGGTTGACGATGGCGTCGGCGTCGCAGACTGCCGCCTATAACGCAGCACGCACCGGCTCTTGGTGGACGCAAGTCATTCCCGTGGTCATAGGGCTGGGCGGGTTCGGCCTTTACGCAACATTCAGGGCCTTCGAGGGCGCATTTTTTCAGTGGGGACCTTATTTGTCCCCCTTCTACTCGCCTCTCATCGACGTGCACCACAAATACTGGCCTTACTCGCCCGCATTGCTGATTTTGGGTGGTCCGCTGAGTTTTCGGGCGACCTGCTACTACTACCGCAAGGCCTACTACCGCGCGTTCTTTCTCGATCCACCGGCCTGCGCTGCCCCGGAGAGGAAGCGGAACTATTCTGGCGAAACGCGCTTCCCTTTCATCCTGCAGAACATTCATCGCTACACCATGTATCTGGCGATCATTTTCCTGGTATTCCTCTGGCATGACGCCATCCGAGCCTTCTTCTTTGCCGATGGAGTTGGCCTTGGCATCGGAACTCTGGTACTGCTGGTTAATGTAATTCTGCTGAGCCTGTATTTCTGTTCCTGTCATTCCGTTCGGCATTTGGTGGGCGGCAAATTGGATTGCTTCTCGTGCGCAAAAGGCGGCGGCGTGCGGCACTCAGGTTGGCGAGGCATCAGTTTTTTGAACGAACACCACATGCTGTTTGCCTGGACCAGTTTGTTCTCGGTCGGATTTGCGGATTTCTACGTGCGGCTGGTTGCGAGCGGTGCCATTCGGGATTTACGACTTTTTTAAAATTTAATGGTAAATAGCAAATACGAAACACACGAGCACGACGTATTGATTATTGGCGCGGGCGGCGCTGGCCTTCGCGCGGCAATCGAAGCGCTCTCGCAGGGAGCGAATGTTGGCGTGGTGTGCAAGTCGCTGCTTGGCAAGGCGCACACCGTAATGGCAGAAGGCGGGATCGCTGCGGCCATGGCGAACGTTGACGCCGCCGACGACTGGCGCACTCACTTTCGCGACACCATGCGCGGCGGCAAGTTCCTGAACAACTGGCGCATGGCCCAACTACATGCGCAGGAAGCTCCGGACCGCGTGCGCGAACTCGAACAATGGGGCGCACTCTTCGACCGCACCGAAGATGGCCGCATTCTTCAGCGCGCTTTCGGCGGACATTCCTTCAAACGGCTGTGCCACGTCGGAGACCGTACCGGCCTCGAAATGATCCGCACGCTCCAGGATCGCGGCGTGCAGATGGGTTTCGATGTCTATATGGAATGCACGACCACGCGCCTGCTGATGGATGGCGGTCGCATCGCCGGAGCATTCGCGTATTGGCGCGAGAACGGGCGCTTCGTAGTTTTCAAGGCAAAGGCTGTGGTCCTTGCGACAGGTGGCATTGGCAAAGCATGGCCGATCACCTCGAATTCATGGGAATACACCGGCGATGGAATGGCCCTTGCCTACGAAGCGGGCGCCGAGTTGATGGACATGGAATTCGTCCAATTTCATCCCACTGGAATGGTGTGGCCGCCCGGCGTGCAAGGTTTGCTCGTCACCGAGGCCGTGCGTGGCGAGGGCGGCATTCTACGCAATAAAAATGGCGAGCGCTTCATGGAGAAGTACGATCCCGCGCGCATGGAGCTTTCCACACGTGACGTGGTTGCACGCGCCATTTATACCGAAGTCCGCGAAGGACGCGGCACTGAACACGGCGGCGCGTTTCTCGACATTTCGCACAAGCCGGCAGACTACGTGAAGCGCAAACTGCCCAGCATGTATCACCAGTTCCGCGAGCTGGCCGATGTGGACATCACCGCGGGCCCCATGGAAGTTGGCCCAACCTGCCATTACATGATGGGCGGAGTCCGAGTGGAAGCCGAGACTGAAGCTACTACAGTTCCGGGTTTATTCGCGGCGGGCGAAGTTGCCGCCGGTTTGCATGGTGCAAATCGCCTCGGCGGAAATTCGCTTTCTGATCTGTTGGTTTTCGGCCGGCGCGCAGGATTCGCGGCAGCAGAGTTTGCGAAGAATCAGAGCGCACTCACGGTTGATCAGAACCAGATTGAGGAAGCCGAGCGCGAAATGCTGGCTCCGTTCGAACGGAAGACCGATGAGAACCCGTACTCGATCCACGCCGATCTGCAACAGAGCATGCAAGCGCTGGTCGGGATTTTTCGCACCGAGCAGGACTTGCAGTCGGCCTTGGAGCAAATCGCGAAGTTCAGGGAACGGGCACAGAGGGTCAGCATGAGCGGAACACGGATGTTCAATCCTGGCTGGCATCTTTGCGCGGACCTGAAATCCATGCTGACGGTCGTGGAGGCAGTCACTCGCAGCGCACTGGCAAGAAAAGAAAGCCGTGGCGCACATAGCCGCATTGATTTTCCTAAATACGACCCCGCGTGGGGCAAGCAGAACAACATCATTTCGCGACGGCAGAATGAAATGAATCTAGAACAGCGGTCCACCCGCGAGTTGCCTGCTGATTTGCAGGCGCTGCTCGAAGACGAGAAAGGAGCCGGAGCTTAATGGCGGACGTGCTGCTGAAAATATTTCGCGGAGACCGCGATGCTGGGCAAACTGCCGATTACCAGGTTCCGGTCGCTCCCGGCATGGTTGTTCTGGACGCATTGCATTATGTGCAAAAACATCAAGCGCCCGATCTCGCGGTGAGATGGAATTGCAAAGCTGGCAAGTGCGGCTCGTGCTCAGCTGAAGTGAATGGAAGACCACGGCTCACCTGCAAAACCCGCATGGATTCCCTGCCCCAGGACAAGCCCATCACCATCCTGCCCATGAAGTCGTTCCCAGTGATCAAAGATCTGGTCACGGATGTTTCCTGGAATTACAAGGTCAACAAGAAAATCCCGCCGTTCAAACCGCGCGCGAATACGGATTGGCGAATGCAGCAGGAAGACATTGACCGGGTCCAGGAATTCCGCAAATGCATCGAATGCTTCTTGTGCCAGAACGTTTGTCACGTCTTAAGGGAGCAC
>QHZV01000090.1 GCA_003224785.1 Acidobacteriota bacterium | reverse complement strand
ACGGATACCTGGGTGAAAGAAGGCAGCGGGTGGCTGTGCGCGTCAAGCCAGGCGACGTTGATGAAATAGCTTTTGGGGGTCAGGCATCAGGTAGTCAGGCATCAGGCTTCGGGAAAAACAAAAGCAAAAGCAACTGCAAAGGCAAAGGCGTCGGACAGGAATGTCCGACCCACATTATCCGACCCACATTAGATGACGATAGAATGATTGGGTATGAAAGCTCTGTTCATCATCGGACTTGTGATTCTGGTGCTGGGAATTGTGTCGTTCTTCGTCCCGGTGCCACACACTGAGCGTCATGGCATTGACGCCGGAGATGTTCATCTGGGCGTGAACACCCATCATGACGAAATGCTGCCGCCGTATGTTGGCGTGGGATTGATAGTGGTTGGAGCGGGACTGATGATTGCCGGACGCAAGCGCAACGCCTGATTTTTACATGACCGGCGGCACTTCAATTCCCATGACGCCGAGCGCGCGGATCAACTCTCGTCTCACGACCGCGGCGGTTGCCAGCAGAAATTGTTTTCGAGATTCATTCTCTTCACTCAGAATCGGATAGCGGTGATAGAAGGTATTGAACTGCTGCGCGAGTTGAAAGACGTGCTTGGCGAGGTACGCGGGCTCTGTGGTGGCGATGCATTGGTCGATTACGAAGGCAGTCTTCGAAGCCGACAGCCAGAGTTCCCAAAGATCGGTAACACCAGTCGTTGGCTGTTGATCGTTGGTCGTTGGCGAAACGCCTATTGATTGCTCTCCGGTCAGGAATGGTGAGAGGTCAGCCGCGGAGACGTTGCTAGCAACGTCTGTACAGAAAGTCTCGGGATCGAGGCCGCCTTTGCGGAAGATGTTGGTGGCGCGTACGACCCCATATTGGGCGTATGGGCCAGTCTCGCCCTCGAAGCTCAGGGCTTCTTTGAAGTCGAATGCGATCACGGATGGCTTGGTGTACTTCAGCATGAAATAGCGCAACGCACCGATGGCGATCTGCTGGGAAATATTCTGGCGATCGGAAGCGGCCAGCTCGGGATGGCGGAAATCAACTTCTTTTTTTGCGGCGGAGATCAGAGCGTCAAGCAAATCATCGGCTTTTACGCCGAAGCCGCGGCGGCCTGAAACCTCAATATAAGCGCGGGCTTTGTCGTCTTCGGAGAGTTCGTATCCGAGTTCGGCGGCACAGCGCGGAGTGAGGGCCACCATCTCGTAAGAAAAATGCGTTAGCTTATCGGCGTACTCTCCGTGGCCGAGGCCGCGCAAAGCCTCGATTACCGCATTCTGTGCCTCGGATTGGCGAGCGTCGATTACGTTGTATGTTCGTTCCACGTCGCCGAAGTGGGGATGCTCGGGTTCTCCTTGCTCGGCTGAAATCCAGCACTGATGTCCATTGGGATAAAGATAAAACCTGCGATATCCGAAATCTTTGCCGAGCAGGCCGAACTTCCACATGTGGAAAGCGATGTCTTTGCCGACGTAGCCGACTGTGCCGTTGGAGCGGACGATTACTTTTTGGTCGTCTTCGGAGATCTGCTCGTAAGACGGCTCAGGCCGTATATCAGCTCCATATGCCATCGGTACGGGATTCATTCGGTCGTCTTTACCTGAGGGTTCGCCGTTCGCGGGCGAGGGCGCCCGCGCCACACCTGCTGTTCCAGCTCTGCGCATCACCCAGCAGCCTTTGTTCTTGCCAGAATCTTCGAAATACAGTACACCGGCGGCCTTGAGCTTCTCGAATGCGGCATCCCAGAAATGCAAATGCAGGATTTCGCTCTCGCGCGGCAGAAAGTCGTATTCGATATCGAGGCGGTCCATGGTCTCAAGATGGCGGTGGAGGATTGCAATCGAGATCAGTTCGGCAACTGCAGCGGTTTCATTTCCGCCTTGTTCGAGTTCGTGAAGCGTTTGCAGACGGGCTTTTTTGTTGTCGGGAGTCAGGTCGTACCATTGCGAGACTTTGGCGTAGAGGTCCCAGCAGTAGTAATCAAAACTTGGCGTTTTCGCGAGCTGCTCGATTTCTGCTCGAGATTTCTTTTCGATGTACAAAAAGCCGACGACTACGTCTGCGACCTGGACGCCGGTGTTGTCGATATAGTTTTGTACATCTACCTGGCGGCCGGCGAATTGGAGTAGGCGGACGAAAGTATCTCCAAGGATTGCATTGCGCAGGTGGCCGATGTGGGCGGCCTTGTTCGGATTGATGCTCGAGTGCTCGACGAGAATTTTGCCGGGCGGAATTTCGGCGGATGGCTTTTCGTCTTTGAGTATGGCGGCGGCGAGTGCGGCGCGATCGACACGGGCGTTAATGTATCCGGCGCCGGCGACTTTCAATTTTGCGAAACCTTCAATCTGGCCGATACCAGCGGAGATTTCTTCGGCAATTTTCCTGGGAGCCTTGCGTAATTTCTTGGCTAGATCGAACGCGAGAGGCAGGGCGTACTCGCCGAAGTCGACTCTTGGGGGCTGCTCGATCACGATTTTTTCGAGATCAAGCCCATACTGGCGGCGCACAAATTCGCGTATGTGCTGGCTCAAACGGCGTTCGAGTTGGCGATACAGAAAATTCTCCTAAGTGGTTGAAGGGAATAGTGAGTTTAGCAGAACAGTCGTGCGCGGTTCGTCGTCTGCGGCACGCCGCTGTTCGTCTCTGTCACCCTGCGCTTCGGGCCCACGAAAGGCTTTAGAATTGAGACTCGGTTGTCGAAGCGCAAATTTTTGGCGAACGACCCACGACGGACGACCGACGACGGTTTTATGCGCATTGCTTATCTAGACTGCTTTTCTGGAATCAGTGGCGACATGTTTTTGGGCGCGCTGATTGATGCCGGAGTTCCGGCGAAAATCTTCGAGGATGCGGTCTCGGTGTTAGCGGTTGGTGCTCGGTTGGAGATTTCGCGCGTGAATCGGAGCGGGATTAGTGCGGCGAAAGTGGATGTGATTGTAGAGGGAGAGAAAGATTCCCCGAGGGATGCATCTGCTGAGCTGTCAGGTCGGACAGGAATGTCCGACCCACACGGGCATTCTCATTCGCATGAACACAGCCACACTCACGCCGAAACCCAACATGGGGTGCACCACTTCTCCCCGGTTTTGGGAGAAGTGGGATTATCAC
>QHZV01000089.1:3119-8017 GCA_003224785.1 Acidobacteriota bacterium | reverse complement strand
CTGGTTTGAGTGATGTCCCTGGAAATGGTTGAGGCGGCGCTGATTTCTCCCTCAGCATTGCGAACAGGCGAAATAGTGAGAGAGACGTTCAGGATGCGCCCGTCCTTGGTTTGCCGAGTGGTTTCGAAATGATCGAGTTTCTCGCCACGCCGCAGGCGCTTGAGAATGTCACCAAATTCTGTCGAACGGTCCGGAGGCAGCAGCAGCGAAACATTCTTCCCGATTACTTCTTCCGCGCGATAACCGTACATGCGTTCTGCGGCCTTGTTCCAGGTCAGTATCGTTCCATCGAGGGTCTTACTGAGAATTGCATCATCCGAGTCTTCGACAACCGCCGCTAGCAATGCTTGGAGCGGCGCAGAATTTCGATGATTGGAATGCGAGTTCTGAACATCCCCATTTTTGGGTGCGAGCAAACGCTCGACGGTTGCAAGCATTTGCTCGGGGCCTTCGTTTTTACTGAGAAAGGCGTCCACATCTACGAGAGGTTCAGGAACGCTGGCGGTTCCGGACAGCAGAAGCACGGGAACGGAAGGCTTGTTGCGTTTCATCTGGCGCGCCATTTCGGTTCCGACTTGCCGACCCAAAAGATGATCCGTGATCACGAGATCAACCGGATTCTCACGGAACAGTTCCAGCGCCTCATCTACGCCGGTGGCGCTAAGAACCGCGTAGCCTGCGTGTTCCAGGATGAGCTTGCGGTAGTAAAGCCCGGAATGTTCGTCGTCAACAGCCAGAATGAGCGGCACGTTCCGTTCTCGTGGCGAAATTTACTTGCTTTGAAACAGTTTATGACTGAGCGCGAGCTAATGGATGCACATCATTTGCACAGACGGGACTGCGGCGAGGAAATAGCCGGCGTTGCCAGACGGTACTGATCGCAAATCCGGATCACGCGATTCCAGAGCATGTCCCATTGCTCGTGGTCGCACAAACTACGCGGCGCTGCTTTCGGCGGAAATGGAAACTGCGCTTGCATTTCGGGACGCCGAGAATGGTCAAGTTGCTGGGTCATCGCGCAGCACCTCGGGCAAATCATGTAGTAATCGATATAGTGCATCACACCCGCCTACCAGGCTCAATCGGGTGAGTTTCCGATTAATAAAGACCATCTTGAAGCAATGCAGTGTTTATCAATTAGTAATGGGCAATTCCATCATTCCGGTAGAGTCTTCGTTCCTTTCACTTGAAATACCCCTGCGACGGATGGCGCCCCGGTGTTCGGCTGTCCGCCGCCGATCGAAACAGAATACTTCCCCTCGGCAATGATCGCTTCTCCGGCGTCGTTCACCATGCTCAGGTCGCGGTCTTTCAACTCGAATTCAACCTTTTGCGATTCGCCCGGCTTCAGGTGCACGCGCTTGAATCCGCGCAACGCACGCAATGGCGCTCCGGGGGTATTTGGGAAAGCGAGATAGAGCTGTGCTACTTCGTCGCCTTCGAGCTTTCCAGTGTTGGCTATTGTCACTTCGGCTGTGAGCGGATCGCCTGCATTGATCGCATTTTTCGGGAGCATCAAGCCGGTATACGAAAATTTCGTGTAGCTCAGCCCATAGCCAAATGGATATAGCGGTTTGTCTTCGAAGTAGCGATAGGTGCGACCTTTCATCGCGTAGTCTTCAAATGGAGGCAACTGATCCACACCGGTGTAGAAAGTGACCGGAAGCCGTCCAGCAGGATTATTTTTTCCAGAGATCGTTTCCGTAACGGCCGCGCCGCCCTCCTCGCCGGGATACCAGGCATCGAGAATAGCGTTCACGTGTTCCTTGGCCCAGTTCACCGCGAGAGCGCTGCCGTTCGTTAGCACCAGAACTACCGGCTTGCCTGCGGAAGCGACAGCGTTGAGTAGCTCTTGTTCAGGTTTAGGCAGATCGAGGCTGGTGCGGTCTCCCCCTTTGAAACCTTCCTCGCTCACCGGCATCTCTTCGCCTTCTAGTTCGCTGGTGATGCCTAGAACGGCGACGACCACATCGGCGTTCTTTGCAGCAGCGACTGCCTCAGGGGACGGTCTGGGATCATATTTCGCCCAAGTGAACTGCGCTTGCATAGGACCGGGTTTGGTGATCGCATACTCAAATTTGATAGCAACTTTCTTTCCCGCTTCGAGATGAACGCGGCCGACTTTAGCGTGTGTCCCCGGAGCATCGCCGGCGAATTCCTGTGGCCTTCTATGCGCGCCCCAAGGTTGTAATCACCCGTCTCATTTGGCGTTAAGAAGCCGCTCCATGTAACGAATAATGGATATTTTCCCGATGTCTCTTGCGGGAGATCGTTCGGATTCACTTCAACGTCTGTGACTTGCCTGGTCGCGAGTACGATTGGCTTTTCTCCGAACAAATCTCCGGTAGAGAATTCTTCTTTCAGACCGGGTTTCCCTTCCACCGTGGTCAATAGCGATGCCGGAACCGGGTCCCCGTTGTTGCGCAAGAACTGGGTTCCGGGCACAAACGTGATCTGCGCTTCGGGGAATTCCGCTTTGAGACCTTCAAGGACAGAGACTGTATGCGTCGGAGTGCCGTTGTAATTTCCAAGCAAAACTTTGGTCTGATCGGCGAGTGGCCCGACCACCGCGATTTTAAGGCCGCTGGTTTTTAGCGGAAGTATGCCGTCATTTTTGAGCAATACCATGGACTCATTTGCCAGGGTCTTCGCCATCGCGCGATGTTCCGCACTGTCGAGTTCTTTTTCGTCGATCTTCGAATATGGAACCATCTCCGGCGGATCGAACATGCCCAACTTCATCCGCGCGGTAAACAGCCGGACGAGCGCGGTATCAATCTCGCTCTCTTTCAGAATGCCTTCTTTGTAGGCATCCATATACGGTTTGCAATCGTGATCGTCGGTGACCTTTGCAAGGAAGTCTATGCACTCGTTGTCCATGCCGCGTCGCAATGACACGGCAGATGCTTCCGCCTGGGTCTTAGTAAAACGGTGACCTTCAAACACATCTCTCACGGCGCCGCAATCATAAACTACGTAGCCCTGAAAATTCCATTTCCCTCGCAGCTGGTCTTGCAGCAGAAACTCGTTTACGCACGCGGGCTGCCCGTTGATGCTGTTGTAAGCGCACATTACCGACCCAGCCTTGGCCTCGGTCACCGTAGCGCGGAATGCGGGTAAGTACGTATCCAGTTCGTCGTGTTTGCTGATCTTCACGTCGGCAGTGTGGCGGGTCGGCTCGGGGCCGCTATGCACGGCGTAGTGTTTGGGGGTCGAGATCACGCGATAGTATTTTGGATCTTCGCCCTGCATGCCTGTGACAAAAGCAACTCCCATGCGTGCGGTGAGGAACGGGTCTTCGCCGTAGGTTTCTTGCCCGCGGCCCCAACGAGGGTCGCGAAAGATGTTGATATTCGGAGCCCAAAAATCCAGCCCTTCGAAGATATTGCTGTGGCCTGCGCGCACCGCCTGGACATGTTTGATTCGGCCTTCAGTGCCGATCATTATCGCCATACGGTGAATTGCATCTGTATCAAATGTGGCGGCCAGGCCTATTGGTTCGGGGAATTCCGTGGTGCCATTGGTTGCAACTCCGTGCAATGACTCGCTCCACCAGTCATAAGCAGGCACATTCAACCGAGGAATTGCTCGAGCTTGGTTCACCAGTTGCGTAACCTTTTCCTCGATAGTCATGCGATGGACCAGATCTGCAGCTCTTTGCTCCGCCGCCAAGGCAGTATTCAGATATGCAGGTTGGTCCGAGTTCTGGGCGTACATAGTTCCCAGGCTAGAAAATGCAATGGCCGCGAATATCGTTTGACCGATCGCTCTCTTCATTTCTGCTCCGCTGAAAGAATTGCTGTTTGGGACACATTACCTTTTGATGGGCGATGCTCACATACTTGTGTACAGCAGTCAACTGAGACGTTGAGAGAAGAAAGCGCACCGATGCCGATGCTCGCGCGGTGGCCCTGGCGTACATCGTTCAACTGCGCAGGCCCGCGGGGTCCTCGATGGAAGCTTATCTATCCGGCATTTTCGTGGATTTGTGTTTCCCCGAATCTGGCAATCGGTGTATGTGCGGTGAGTTTCTCAGCCAGTGTCTGAACAATCCTCTCACCGGCCTGCCCATCCCATTTTTCTGGCATCAAGGTCCCGCCGCGAAACTCGATCTGCCTCTGCACCGCAGCACGGATGGTCTCTCGTCGGGTGCCGCCTAGCAGGTTCGTTCCGATTTCTATCGTGACTGGGCGTTCCGTGTTGTCGCGAACCGTGACGCATGGAACTCCGAGCGCTGTAGTTTCTTCCTGGATGCCGCCCGAGTCGGTGACCACCACGCGCGCATTCTTCATCAAGCAAAGAAAATCGAGGTACCCCTGCGGCTCAACCATGTGGATTCCCGCATGCCATTTTTCGAAATCAATTTTTCGCGGAGAGAAGTAGGACTCCAGCCCAAACTCGAGGACCCGCTTTTGAGTTCGCGGGTGTGCCGGAAACAAAATCTGGTGCGAAATCGCAAGCCAATCAAGTCCGTCGAGGATCTCAAGCAGGCATTCGCGCTCGTCCACGTTGGCTGCGCGATGCAGCGTCAACAAAACGTATTCTGCACGTTTCAGGGCAAACCGTTCCAATGCGGATGAGCGGTCAGCCTTGGCCTCGTGCTCTTGCAACGAATCAATCATCGTATTGCCGACAAAAAAGACACGATCACTCGAAACACCTTCTGTGCGCAGATTTCGCATTCCGCTTTCTTCGCTGACGAACAGCAGGTCCGAAATCTGGTCGGTCAGAATGCGATTGATCTCTTCCGGCATGGAACGATCGAACGAGCGCAGGCCCGCCTCGACGTGCGCGATCATCGGCCGCCGATGTGCCCGCGACGACATTTTCGCAGCCACCAGAACGCATGCCAGTGTCGAGTTTACGTCGCCGACAACCACCAGCGCATCGGGCTCCTC
>QHZV01000089.1:0-3072 GCA_003224785.1 Acidobacteriota bacterium | reverse complement strand
CGTATCGGACATCTTAGAGTCATAGTGCTGCCCGGTGTGTACCAGTACCGGGAGAATCTCTTCCGTCCACTCAGCTCGGCTGGTATTAAAGTCGCGGATAGCTTTCAGAATTGGCGCGGCCTTCATGAAATTCGGGCGCGCGCCTACTACGATGAGAATCTTCATTGCTGAAATCATCCCACCATTCGATTCTCTTCAGTGATGGATTTCGAAGCGCGAACCTGCGTGATAACGACAGCCCATTTCAAACTGTCATGATGAGCCAACTAAAGACTTGTCTCAGATCTGTCGCGGAGTGAGAACTATCCAGCGCTGTCATCCTGAGCGGAGTGAAACATCGCGAAGCGATGTTCTCACGCAGTCGAAGGACCCCGTGTTTGCGGCGCTTTGAAATGGCCGTGATGGGAATTTCCACACGATCGTAGGAAAGGCAAGCCCGTCAGGACGACCAAGCCACGCTACTTCGCAGCGGGCAGTGTGATCTCCGACGGATGAGAGTCTTTGTCCGCAGCGTTCGTTCCGGCGCATTGGTCTTGCTTCTGATCAGGCGTCGAGCATGTCTTCACCGCTTGCTGTTCTGCACCTTGGATGGATGCAATCAGCGAACCGCCATTCGCTGCTGGCACAGGCGGCGTAACCGTCGGCGGGGCCTTAACAATCTTCTGTGCGCCCGGCCGTACCGTAGTCACCGCAGGCCGCACGGCATTCGAAGTCTGCTGTCCCAATCTTCCTGCAAGCTGATTTCCGATTTGTCCTAAGGCTTTTCCAGCGCTGGCACTCGCCGCTCCCGAGAGTCCGTGAGTAAGCGCACCCTCAACCGCCGCCTGCGCCGATGCAAGACCGGACAACGCCAGAAAGCAAACCACAGTTCCAAGCAGGCTTTTCATAAGACATCTCCTGATGCAGCCGACTCTAGCCCTCCGATAGGCAGTAGTCAATGATCAAACGGTGCGCTCGGCCATAGCTTTACGCTGCCAACACCTTGGCGAACACTTCCCTGTCCACATTCCCTCCACTCACAACCAGGGCCGCACGCTTACCTTTCAGGCTGTCTTTCTCTTTGAGGGCAGCCGCCAGCGAGATCGCTCCCGCGCCTTCGACTGTGTTGTGGGTTGCGGTGAAATAAATTCGCATGGCCTCGCGCGCTTCGTCATCGCTGACGCTGACGATGTGGTCGACATTTTTCAGCATGATTTCGAGCGCTCCCTCGTCGGGCAGGCGAACGGCGACGCCATCTGCAATCTCCGTCGTAACCGGAGCTGCAATCACCCGGCCTGCCTCAAAAGAAAGCTTGTGCGAGAGAGCGCCTTCGGAAACTACGCCGACTAACTTGGTTTTCAAATTCATGCCGTTGCGCACCGCGCATCCCGAGCAGATACCTGATCCCATTCCAATCGGGACGTAGGCGATATCGAGATCCGGCACCGCGGAAAACAACTCCAACCAGTAAGTTCCAACTCCCTTCAGGAAGTCGCGATGAAAAGGCGGCACCATATGCAAGCCTTGCTCATCGGCAAGTTTCTGCGCGTACTCGCGGGCTTCCTGGAAGTCGCTGCCAAACTCAATTAGGTTCGCGCCCTGCCCACGCATGGCGGCATTCTTTTCGCTGCTGTTGCCGCGCGGCACAACAATGGTCACCGGTACATTGAATCTTTGCCCGGCCAATGCGACTGACTGACCGTGGTTCCCGCGGGTCGCGGTGATGAGCCCTTTGATGCCGTTGCTGCGTTTGAAAAGCTCAGCCGCATAGACGATCGCAGTCCGCGCCTTGAACGCGCCAATCGGTGTGTGGTTTTCGTGCTTGACCCAGACCTGCGCTTCCAGCCTCTGATTCAGCAGCGGCCACGAAATCTGCGGGGTTGGCTGCATCAGCTGATACACCAGCTTCTGCGCCTCGCGAATTTCATCCAGCGTGGGTAAGGGCGTCATGGTTCAAGATTACTCGGGAAAGGATTTACAGACAAAACAGAACCGGGAGTGAAGGAATACCTGAAGATGCAGCACGCGTGAGGCCGGGTTCTCCTTCCAAACCCACAACCTGGCCTAAATTCGTTGTGTGACCCGATCTGCATGCAAATGCTGCAGCGCCCTGACGTTCACTTCTCCTCGTTGCAATGCGGCAATGCCTTCGGCGGCAGCGCGGGCAGCTGCTATGGTCGTGATCGTTGGAATCCGGGCGGTCACGGCGGCACGACGGATGGCTTTTTCGTCGAAGAAAGGGTCCGCACCTTCGGGAGTGTTGACGATCAGCTGAATGCGGTCGCCTTTGATTAGATCAACCACGTTCGGACGTCCTTCTTTTACTTTGTAAACGCGGTCACATGCCATTCCCGCCGCTTCAATGACATCGGCGGTGCCAGCGGTTGCGACCAGCTTGAATCCCATGTCAACGAATTTGCGGGCTACGTCGGCCACATGTGGCTTGTCGTGGTCGGTAACGCTGACGAAGACTTGGCCTTGCGTGGGCAGCTTTTGTCCGGCGGCAATTTGCGCTTTGGCGAAGGCTTCGCCGAAATTGTCCGCTACACCCATGACTTCGCCGGTGGATTTCATCTCCGGGCCGAGGACGGTGTCAACGCCGGGGAATTTGTTCCATGGGAAGACTGGGGACTTCACGTAATACCAGGAGCCGGTGTCGAGATCTTTTCCTTGCTCGATGAACTCGGGAAGGAACTCGCGGAGCTTGCGCCCGGTCATCAGACGGGCAGCGATTTTTGCCATCGGGATGCCGGTGGCTTTTGAAACATATGGAACCGTGCGCGAGGCGCGGGGGTTTACTTCAAGGACATAAACTTTCCCGCCGCTGTCGTTGCCATTACCAGCACGCGCAGGGACGCCCTTCTCCCCGAGATTGCCATGATTGGGACTTTCGGGAGCGTATCCGCTTCTTGGGATCGCGAACTGCACGTTCATTAGTCCGATGACTTTCAAAGCGCGCGCTAGCTTGAACGTGTATTCGCGCATGCGGGTGAGCAGGTGCTCGGGAATATCAACCGCCGGCAGGACGCAGGACGAATCCCCGGAGTGGATGCCGGCTTCTTCAATGTGCTGCATGATTCCGCCGATGACGAC
>QHZV01000088.1 GCA_003224785.1 Acidobacteriota bacterium | reverse complement strand
TGATGGTGGGCCCGTTCCAGCGCTGGCGCGAATCCCGCAATGCTCACTCGCGGGTCTGCTTCGCTTAAGTCCGCCGGCGCAGATTCAAAACCCTTCTGCACTCTGCTGTCGGGACGGGACGTCGCATAGCTATATTGAAGTTTGGTATTCGGAGATAAATGTACCGAGACGCTACCAAATTCAAGTACGTCGCCCAACGAAATGTTGTCTGCCATGCTCATCGCCAGCGATTGCAATTCGGCATTGTGTTCCCCGTCCAGCGGAGACCCCAGCCGCCGCATGGTGAATGCAATTTCTGGCGTCGATCCATTCGCGATCTGGTGCTTGAATGACGTCCTTACGATGGCATTCGGCAAACTGGCCCCATATCCTACGTCTCCGTTGAACGTCAGGGTGCCGCTCGAGAACAGCGATTTCTCTACCCGGAAACCGGTGCTCATGTCGGAGATCGCCCCGAAACCATCAGCGGGAGACCGGAGAGCCATCAGGCAAAACCCGCAGCACTGGCCGGTTCGAGGCCGAACGCAGTACCCAGTCCCAATCGCCGTCGTCGGTACCTTCGCGCCTCGGAGCAAATTGAATCGCGTCAAAGATAGTCGAGAGGGTCAGATTGAGCAGAACACCTGCGCCAGCTTTCAAACTGATTTTTTCGCGAAGCGTAGGCAGGAAAGAAGGCGCAGAAACCTTCACTGTGTATGTTCCCGGAATTAACCCAGACGCGCGGAAAAAGCCCTTCTCGTCGGTGAAAACCCTGAAAGTATCGAACGCCGAACCCAGAACCTCAACCGCAGCACCCATCTGTGGAGCACCTTCGGCGTTATGCACAAAGCCGGAAATCGTCGCTGCTCGTTCTACGCACCAAGCCGGCATCGCCAGACCAAGCGCTATTACAAAACAGCCGAGCTTATGCAGCATTCATGACCTCAAAAACTGCTATTCCACCGCGAAGGTTGCCGACGGATCCACTGTCTGTTTAGAAATGTTGTCGTTCACTTTGATCTGAATACGGTACACCCCAGGGTCAAGCTTTGCCGATGCAACCGCCTTCTGCAACGTGACCTGATCGCCAAGGTTCCCCATGGTTTCCGAGGAGTCCACAGCATGCACAACCGACTTGTTGGTTGCAGCATTCACGATGTCGTACTCGAATGTCGCGGAAGGCTTGTGGCTCTTCTGATCCACGGCGAGATTATAAACTTGCATCCAGAAGTTCACCTTCTGGCCACGTTTGAATACTGCCGGTTTCCCGTCCGCCGGAGCCACGCGCGGGCGTACTTTTGTCGTACCGATTACGAACATTCCCGTGCCGATGCTGTTGGTCGGGACTGGCTGCACGTCATCGGCTATGATCAGCGTAGAACTCGCCAGCTTGTCGTCATCGAATGTCGGAACAATAATCCCGCGGCTCCACGTACCCATGCGGTCGCCGTTCACGTCCTTCACGACAACGTCCAATTTGTAGCGTCCCGGTCGCAGCGGCACTGCTTTCCAATAAATTTTCGAATTCTCCACTTCCTTGGGAAGCAATTCCGCCGGTACATCGGCAGTCACGGTGTCTTCAAACGTCTGCGCCACCTTGCCGGTGAGAGTCGAGAGCCGGCCGAAAATGTTGACGACGCCATGTTGTATGCCGTCTTTGTCCGCAAATGTAATGTCGCGGTTCTTGATTTGCACCGTGACCGGAACCAGGATCGTGTCGCTGGTGATTCTCACAAAATCAGTACGAACCTCGAACGGCATCAGATTGTAAGAAATGTGCGTCCTGACCACCTCTTCCAGATCCTTAAATTTGACTGCCGGCGCCTGGTTCAGCTTTGAGAACTGCTCCAGCCGATCAAACTCTTTCGACTGCAACACCGTCGCGCCGCCTGGGCCGGTCCCGAGACGCTCTAAACCGTTCCCTCCGGTAAAGCGGTCCGTCTTGCTGGCCATCCCCATCTGTTCATACATTGTGAGTCCCGCATTGGGGACATTCAGCAGTGCGTCCTTCTTACTGCGATCCATGGTCATTTCATACGCGCCGCACATGCAGTCGTCCACGAATTCAACAATGACTTCTTCCCCGATTCCATCAATGTGCCGGTACCGCCAATCTTCAAAGGGGTAGGTTGAAGTCTCGCCGCCGCCTTCTTCCATGGGCCGCTCGTAGCTACCTCCTGAAGGATGAGACTCGATCTCATCCGGAGGCCCGAACACGATGTAGATTCGCCCGCGGTCGGTCATCCAGCCAGGTTTGCCGGCTGGGAAATGTTCGTTCGCATACTCGATCCGGCGATAGTGTTCGTCCTTGAATTCGTTATCTTCGCTATCCGGATTTGGATTCCGCCGGTCCCAAAACGCCTCAATGAACTTTTCCCGCTCTTCCTCGTTCGAGAGCTGCATGAACGCCTTGCGTTCTTCGTCGCTGATGATCCAGCGCACATCCTCGTTCAGCCACTTCTTATCCGAGTCGCTAAGCTCGTGCTTGAACGATTTCGCATTCTCTTTCCGTCGCTTTTCCCCGATAGGCCGTTTGAGCGGATCTCCCGACTGATCTTCCGTCTGGTCCACCTTGGTCTGGCTGCCTTGAGCTTGGTCACTTGCCGCTGAACTGCCGGTTTTGTCCTGCTCGGCGAAGGCCCGAGGTCCCGTTGTGAGGCCCAAAACGGCTAGACCGATGACAACCACTATGGGCGTAAGTAGGCGACTCAACGCGGAACGGGACATAAAGATGGGTACTCCTTCAAAACGCAAGCTGGGCGTTGATATTTTAAGTCTTTGGTAACCAGAACACAAGGGTTCGTACTGTGAAGGTACAAGTGGCATTGGGGGTGCAAACCACTCCTAACTGCCCTGATTCTATTCACCTGCACAATGGTTGTCTGCGATTTGTCAAAAACATCACGTACGTGGTGGCAGAGGCATCCTCGCCCATGCGGACCGCCAACCTGTATCCATTCCGAGTGCTCAGAAATTAACCTTCTCCGCATCCAACTCTCTGGCAACCAAGTTATAATTTCACTGCCCCTGCATCAGGAACTTTTCCCGCCAACCCTCCGTACCTCATCAGTCAGAGCTCGCGGACGTTAGGGCGAATGGCAACCTGGGCAGATTTTTTCTAACCAATGCCCAAGTGGCTCGTCCAAGGGCACAAGGGACCGGAGCGTTCAGTTGTCCCAGTTTGAGCAGGAGAAAAGCATGGCCACCGCAGAAGTAATCAACATCTCCCAACCCCAAGTGTCGGCTCCTCCCGAGTCATGCATGATCTTCACCTCCGACCTGTGGAAGACCTACGACATGGGTTCCGAGCAGCAGGTGCACGCCCTGCGTGGCATCAATCTTCAGATTCGACGCGGCGAATATATTGCGATCATGGGACCGAGCGGCTCCGGAAAATCAACTCTGATGAACCTCATCGGCTGCCTCGACTCTCCCAGCCGCGGTCAATATTGGTTGAACGCCCAGCAAGTCGCCGAGCTCGATGATGACGAACTGGCGCGCATCCGCAACAAGGAAATCGGATTCGTCTTTCAGACATTCAACCTGCTGGCCCGCGCCACCGCCCTACACAACGTCGAGCTTCCTCTGATTTACGCCGGCGTTCCTTCCGTCGAGCGCGGTGAGCGCGCCAAAGAAGCCCTGGCGGCTGTTGGAATGGAATCCCGCATGAGCCACAAGCCCAACGAGCTCTCCGGAGGACAGCGCCAACGTGTCGCC
>QHZV01000133.1 GCA_003224785.1 Acidobacteriota bacterium | reverse complement strand
CGTAATCACCATGGCTTCCGCGAGGAACTGGTACAAAACATCTCTCCTCCGCGCTCCCAAGGCTTTTTCTACCCCAATTTCGCGAGTTCGCTGCGTCACGGATACCAGCATCATGTTCATCAAACCGACTCCGCCGATGCCGAGCGTGATCGTGCCGATGAAAGCCAGCAGGATTTTAAGAGCGATGGTAATAATGCTGAATTGCTCGAGTTGCTTCTGCGCGTCGAAAACAAATACGGCGCGCTCATCACTCGACTTGAACCCATGCTGCTGCGCCAGAGCGTCACGTATGCTCTTCGACATTTTGTTGTGGTCCAGCCCGATCGAGTCCAACCACATTCCGCTCAGATAATGGTTGTCCCGAAGCGTGTCCATCGAGTTGTATGGCGCATATGCAACGCGATTCTCGTTACTGTCCGCTTCCTGCATCCGTGCCTTAAGTATTCCAACCACCTGAAAGCTGGCGCCGTTGATGCGAACCGAATCACCGATCGCGGGAATCCCAGAAAACAGTTTGTCCTTGGCTTCGGATCCGAGCACCACAACTCTGGCATGACTCATGTTGTCGGCCTCGTCAATGAAGCGGCCTTCAGCGACGCTAAGCGCCCAAATATCGGCCATGGAAGGATCAATGCCGAAGACGTGCATGGTAAAGGTGCGTGGGCCAGTCTGCAGAGTCGCGTCTAGCTCGCCGATACGCGACATGTGGCGCGCCAGTGGCACCACGTTGTGCATTAGCTCCATGTCGTCAGTGGTGAAGCGAATTGCTGTGCCGGCTTTGTTGCCGCCCGCCTGCTGCGAAGTGCGGCCCGGGTAAATACCAACTGCGGTGGCCCCAAAGGCTTCCCATATATTGCGGATCGCTCGCCCGAAACCGTCTCCATAGGCAAGCAGGAGCACGACCGTCGCGATGCCCCAGGCCATACCGAGCATCGTCAGAATAGTCTTGCGCAGGTCGTGGCGCATCGCCGCATAAGCTTGCACGAAGATGTCGCGGCCCATCAGCGAGCGCACGCTGCGAGTCACACCGGCCTGGTTGATTGAGACTACATTCTCGGATTCCATTGTTCCGTTGTCGTTATTCCCTTCTTAGGGCTTCCACAGGTTCCAGCGATGCCGCTTTACGCGCCGGGTATAAGCCGGCAACAATCCCGGCAAACGCTAGCGAGCAAATCGCCAGTGCCGCCGTCGCAGGCACAAGGCGGGGAGTGTCGAATCCCTGCGGTTGCGGAAGCAAACCAAGCAGCGCCATAAATCCGGCGGCACATGCCATCCCAAAAAGACCGCTCAGCAAAGTGAGAAATGCGCCTTCAACAAAGAATTGAAACAAAATACTGCGACTGGTGGCGCCCAGCGCCTTGCGAAGTCCAATTTCGCGAGTTCGGTCGGCCACCGACACCAGCATGATGTTAATGATTCCAATCGCGCCCAAACCCAGCGTGACCAGACCCACACTTCCGAGGAACGTATTCATGGCGTCGAAAATCTTTCCAATCGCGTCCACGGTGCGAATGGTGTCCCACTCGTCGAACGAATCGGGATTGCTGTAATCAAAGCCGTGATTCCTGGCAATAACCTTGTGGACCTCCAGTTTGGCCGTCTCGTGGAGGTCGCGCGATTTCGGCTGATAGTTCATGTACGAGATCGCATCGTCAGTTTCACCCACACTGAGCGGAGGAAAATTCTCCCGCATGACTGAGAACGGGATATAAATTTCGAGGTTTCGGGTGTTGTTTTCGCCGTGCCCGATCCGTTTGAGCGTGCCAATTACTTCAAAACGGACCCCGTTCAGCAAGATGGTTGCGCCGACAGAAGGCCAGCCAGGAAAGAGAACGCGCCGGGCCTCGTCTCCAATTACAACCACCGCGCGTTTTTGGATCACGTCAAGATCATTCAGCCAGCGGCCCTCGGCGATCGGCAGATAACGAATCTGATTGAGATCTGCCGGAACTCCCAACAGTTTTCCACTGCTTTGGAAATAGTCGCTGACGGCGCGAATATCGTTACGCTGAATTACCGCGGCCGCCAGCTTTACGTCAGGGCAATCGTGTTCAACGTCCTGAAAGTCGCGGTAAGTAAGAAAATACCATCGCAGGCTTGTGAAGCTGCCGTTCATTGCCGGGGCACGGCCGCCCCATATGAACATGACATTCTCGCCAATCTCGTCAAACTGCTTGCGGTTGCCGGAACGAAAGCCTTCCCCTAGCCCGACCAGCAAAAGCAGCGAGCCGACGCCCCAGGCAATCCCAAACATGGTGAGGAATGAGCGCAGCTTGTGCGCCCAGAGCGTGCGCAGGGTCTGGCTGAAGATCTCGAGGAGAAGACGCATCCTGAGTCATGATACGTGATTGGCCTATTCGTTGTTCCGCATGGTCTGAGGCCGCCCACAACATCTTCCGTGCAAAAAACTCGAACGCCGCCACGAATCCGCGGATGTTGCCCCGATGCAGCCCGTCCCCGCTATTTCAACCCACGGCGCCCATCTAAAACGCGTAGCGCAGAGCTATTGATAGACTGGTATTCGGGCCCCGTAGCTCAGATGGATAGAGCAGCAGTTTCCTAAACTGCGGGTCGGCAGTTCGACTCTGCCCGGGGCCTCCATCGCTCCAATTTTCTGGGATTTAGCACGCGCTGGTTCGAAATTAGGACACCACATCGGCGAGTTGATTCTAGAACTATTGACTCAGCGCACGACAATACTAACCAGCTTGCCGGTATAAATCTGCTTCACAATCTGCTTTCCCGTGATATGACTCTGAACTTTTTCATCGGTTAGAGCCTTCGCCATCACTTCTGATTCTGATGTGCCTGTCGCCACAACAATTTTGCCGCGCAACTTGCCATTCACCTGCACCGGAATTTCAGTCTCATCTTCCTTCGCCAGCTCGGAATCGAATTTAGGCCAGGGTTCTTTCAGCAAGTTGCTTTTTTCGCCGAGCATCTCCCAAAGTTCGTGGGCGAGGTACGGTGCGAAGGGGGAAAGCAATAAAGCCAACTTCCGCTGAACCTCGGCTAGAAGGGACAGTGGAATTTCATCGGCAGTTACCGCGGCCTCCGTCACTGGATGA
>QHZV01000132.1:14855-16145 GCA_003224785.1 Acidobacteriota bacterium | reverse complement strand
CAGGCCTGCCTCAAGCGCTGTTTCAAAAAGCTGCCGTACCGCATCTTGTCCGTGCGCCGGAACCGAGTTCGGACGGAGCACGATCGAATCTAACGAATAAAGCTCGACAAGTTCGTCCAGTCGTTTCGAGTTGAAGCATCTGCTCCATGTCTGCACCAATTTCTGAATGGCACTTGTAGCCTCAGCCTCATTCTCACTGGAAACCGGTCCTTCCGGTTCGTTCGGGATATGCGGACCGATGGAGCGGTTATCCAACTGCTTCGCCGGGCCTACTTTCTCAGCCTCAGAAAAATAATGGTGATGATAGTGGTGATGATAATGATGCGGCCCTTCCGACCCGGTCTGCGGCTGATTCGCTCCCAGTTTCGCTTGTGCCTTTTCCACTCTGTCCATCAGGGTTCCGCAATAACCGCAGAACCGGTTTGTAACTGAATTCTCGCCGCCGCACTTTGGGCACTTCTCTCCCCCGGTATTGTGTGGCGAACCAACAGAGTGCTCCACAATGACCTCGCCGGTCAGCTTCTGAATCGCCTGCAGCGCCGAGGCGATTGCTTCTTCGCTCGGTCTCGGACGCCGGAAATCGTGCTTAATGCGGCCGAAAAATTCGTCGGCAACCGAATTCGGCAGGATCTCATCCTGCTGATCTTTTCCCGGATCTGGAGTGCCGTCGCTCACAAGTGCCATTCTACTTCGAATTGCTGGAAACACGACGCGGGCTCCGAAGTTACGAGAGTGAAGATGCAAAAGTTTGCGCAGGTGTGCAGGCGTTTGTCGCATATTCAGAATGGGGTGCCCCACTTCGCGCCGATTTTGCGAGAAGTGGGTGATTCGGCAATCGAGGTCCGTCCCCGAAATTACCGCGATGCGTTATTCTGTCTTGCCCACATGCCTGAGCCCAAGCGCCAGCTAAACATCGCCATGATCGGCAGCGGGTTCATTGCGCGCGCCCATTCCAATGCCTTTCACCAAGTCGGCCATTTTTTCGACGTACCATTTTCTCTCTGCACAAGGGTCGTTTGCGCTCGCGATCGCAAGAAGCTGGAGGCATTCGCGCGGCAATGGGAGTGGCAGGAGACGACGCTCGATTGGCAGTCAGTCGTAACCCGCAGCGACATTGATGTCGTGGACATCGCCGTCCATAATGCCTTGCACGCGCCCATCGCCTTGGCGGCGGCAAAAGCCGGAAAAATTGTTCTTTGCGAAAAGCCGCTTGCAGTTTCCGTCGAAGAAGGAACGAAGATGGCAGAGGCCGTCCGCGACGTTCCCAACCTGGTCTGGTTCAACTATCGC
>QHZV01000132.1:561-14846 GCA_003224785.1 Acidobacteriota bacterium | reverse complement strand
CCGGCTCCGCCAGATCTTCCACTATCGCGGCTATTACTTCAATCAATCAGGCGCCGATCCCGCCAAAGGACAAACCTGGCGCTATCACCGTTCCGAAGCTGGCTCAGGCGCAATCGGAGACCTGCTTTCGCATTTGCTCGATACCGCTCGATACCTGAACGGTGAGATCCGCGACCTATCCGCAATGACGAAGACATTCGCTCCCGGTCGCGATGTGGACGATGCAGTCCTCGTGATGGCCCATTTCTCCAATAGCAGCGTAGGCAGTTTTGAGGCGAGCCGCTTCGGCGTTGGACGGAGGAATGGAAATGGATTCGAAATTTACGGCTCAAAAGGCAGTCTCGCATTCGACCTGGAAGACATGAATCGCCTACAGTTTTTCGATGCCACCGACCCCGCTGCGTTGCAAGCCGCGCGCAACGTGCTGGTCACCGGTCCGGATCATCCCTATTCCTCAAACTTCTGGAAGCCCGGGCATCTGATCGGCTACGAGCACACCTTCATCGCCACGTTAGGCGATTTTCTTACAGCTCTGGCGCGGAAGGAAGTATTTCATCCGAACTTTCAGGATGCGCAGGATACGCAACAGATCCTTGCAGCAGTCGAATCCTCTGCTGCCTCAGGTGAGTGGGCCAAGCTCTGATCGGCGTTTAGTATGGGATGAATTCGGCGTCAGCCGGGAAGTAGATCGCCTTTCAGCAGCGGAGTTGTTTCTGACGTGCGCCGGCGCGATCGTGAACGAAGCATGACCCCTTGGGCAGAAATTGTGGAACAGTTCTGGAAGGAAATCCCCGCACCAAGGTCACTTCAGTAACTTGCCGCAGCGCACGTCCGGCTCCTACCATCATTTTCAGTATGCTGCGCAGTCTTCTCCTCAGCCGTGACGAAGTTACCGTTCGCGTGGTCACGCGCGGATTCAAGGACCTGGATGTCCAGCTTCAACATTTTTCCGAGGCAGATATCGCTCTTGCGCACGCCACCAAACACCGCTTCGACGCCATTGTAGTGGATGATCAGCTCGAAGAATCGCACCTGGTTCTGCAAAAGCTAATCGAGCTACCCGGCAGCAGCAAATCTGTCCGGATCGCGCTTGTAGAGCCGACTGCCACCATCCATACGATCTTCAAGACCGGAACGCAGGTAATTATTTACAAGCCTCTTTCCGCTGAGCGGGTTCGCCAGGGACTTCGCGCGGTCCGCAATTTGATGGGTCGTGATCGTCGCCGCAGCAGCCGAAGAGTACGCACCATGATTCCGGCGAGGGTCAGTCCGCGTCAGGCACGCGGCGCTTACAAACAAATGCTGTTGGCGGACCTGAGCGATTCCGGCGCAGCGATTCACTCTGAAGCGGGAGATCTCCCGATTTCAGGGACACTGAACTTGGAGTTTACCTTGCCGGGAACCACTGAACTGATTCACGCTACAGCCGAACTGGTTTGGCGGGACGATGAAGGTGCAGCTGGCGTCCGCTTTCTCGATATGCCCAACTACGCTCGCAAGCAGCTTCTGCAATGGCTGAAAGTACAGCCTGTAGAAAGAGTCGCGGCTGCAGCTCACGGTTCAATTTAGTCAGCCTCACTCGAAAAGCTCCGCATCGCGAAACTTTGTTCCCTTCTTGTCTTTCTCGGATAACACAGGTTCGAGTGCGCTTTCCCACTTGATCGCTATTTCCGGATCATTCCACAAAATCGTCCTCTCCAATTCCGGCGCGTAAAACTCGGTACTCTTATAAAGAACATGAGCTCCATCGGAGAGCACCTGGAATCCATGAGCAAATCCTGCGGGAATCCACGCCATTCGCCGGTTCTCGCCGGAGAGCCTCAAACCGTGCCAGCGGCCGAAGCTAGGCGAACTCCGTCGCACGGCTTCTGAACTTGATAATGCAAACCTCGCAGGACGCCGCGGGTTGAATAGGAGTGGTTATCTTGAACGAACCGGTCGCGAATGCCTAGGTCGGCAAACACTTTTTCGTTATAGCTCTCCAGGAAAAAACCGCGTTGATCGTCAAAGATCTTCGGTTCAAGTATCAGCGCGCCAGAAAGAGGAGTTTCGAGAACGTTCATGGGCCGTGGTCAGAATACGCGCTCTTTGAGCATTTGCAGAAGGTAAGAGCCGTAACCGTTGTTCTTCATGGCCGCAGCGGCACTCTCAACTTGCTGCGCCGTAATGTAGCCATTGCGATAAGCAATCTCTTCCGGGCATGCCACCATCAGGCCTTGCCGGGTTTCGATTGTCTGGATGAATAACGACGCTTCCAGCATGGCTTCATGCGTCCCAGTATCGAGCCAGGCCATGCCCCGGCCCATGACTTCCACGTCAAGCATTCCTTGTCGTAGATACTCGCGGTTCACGTCCGTAATTTCCAATTCGCCGCGCGCTGAAGGCTTCAGCGCCTCTCCTCCAGGCTGAGAGCCCGTCCCTCGGAATCGAATTCCACTACGCCATAACGCTCTGGGTCGTTCACTGGATAAGCAAAGATGCGCGCACCCTTATTTCGCGCAGCGGCTGATTGCACACTCTTAACCAGATCGTGTCCGTAGAAAATATTGTCTCCGAGAACCAATGCGCAGCAACTTCCGTTGATGAATTTCTCCGCAATCAGGAAGGCTTGCGCAATTCCTTCGGGCTTGGCTTGTGCCGCATATTCAATCCTTAATCCAACACTTGATCCATCGCCGAGAAGCCGCTGAAACTTCGGTAAATCCTCCGGTGTAGAAATCAGCAGAATTTCTCGAATTCCCGCCAGCATCAGCGTGGAAAGCGGGTAATAGACCATGGGCTTATCGTAGATTGGCAGCAGGCTCTTGCCGATGGCGTGCGTCACGGGATAGAGCCGTGTTCCGGATCCGCCGGCGAGAATAATGCCTTTGTAGTCGGATGCTCCGTTCGGCGGACGATTGGACATGTGCATGGAAAGTGTTACAGAGAATACTGCGTCGCCATCCATTGGCGATAGGTGCCGCTTGTCACGGCTTTGATCCAGGCCTCGTTTTCGAGATACCAGAGAATCGTTTTCCGAATTCCGGTTTCAAACGTATCCCGCGGCTTCCAGCCTAATTCTGATTTGATCTTTGCTGCATTCATCGCGTATCGGCGGTCGTGCCCCGGGCGGTCGGTCACAAATGTGATCAGCTTCGCATGCGGCACCACCGCATCATTCGGACGCAATTCGTCGAGGGTGGAGCAGATCGTATTCACCACATCCAGGTTCTTCAATTCGTTTTCCCCGCCAATGTTGTAAGTCTCGCCGGGTTTTCCCCGTGCAAGCGCGTTGCGGATCGCCTCGCAATGGTCGGTGACAAACAGCCAGTCGCGCACGTTTTGCCCGTCGCCATATACCGGTATCGGCTTGCCACTGATCGCATGAAGAATTACCAGCGGAATCAATTTCTCTGGAAACTGGAACGGCCCATAATTGTTCGAGCAATTTGTGGTGAGCACGGGCAACCCGTAAGTATGAAAATACGCCCGCACCAGATGATCTGAAGCCGCTTTGGATGCGGAGTAGGGGCTGTTCGGCGAATACGCGGTGCTCTCGGAGAACGCCGGGTCATCGCGCCCAAGCGAACCATACACTTCGTCCGTTGAAACATGCAGAAAGCGAAACGCATCTCGAGCCGCGCCGCCAAGCCCAGACCAATAAGCGCGGGCTTCTTCCAGCAAGCTAAAAGTCCCGTTCACGTTGGTGCGGACAAAATCGTCTGGCCCATGAATCGAGCGGTCCACATGGCTTTCAGCGGCGAAGTGAACAATCGCGCGTGGCCGGTGCGTGATCAACAATTCTGCAAGTAGCTCACGATCACAGATATCGCCTTGCAGAAACTTGTAACGGCGGTCCGACGACACAGCCAAGAGGTTCGCAGGATTGCCCGCGTAAGTCAGCTTGTCGAGATTCACAACACTCGAAGTCTCATTCGCCAGCCAGTGCAGGATAAAGTTCGAGCCGATGAACCCGGCCCCGCCTGTCACGAGAATTGAATCGGCCTGTTTTTCCAACGCGAGCTCCTGCGGAATAGTTTACCGTGACTCAGCAGTCAGCCAGGTCCTCTTTTAGTCGGATACGGATACTGCCGTTGATGGCCATTCTCTATGTGCTCAATATCCGTGCGGCTTTTGCAGTTTTCCGTTTTTCACCTGAATGGCGCGGTAGTGCCATTCGGATTGGGATTTGTCGGGTGGTTGGAAGTGCTGAAGGCTGGTTCGCCCTCGAACCGCCCGCCGGCAAAAGGGTCGCTAGCAGCAATGGGAGCTGAAGGGCGGGCGACATCTGCTATTGAATTTCCGCGGGCGCCACCGCCTGGCTTCTCTGTCGCGAGAAAAAGGCTTATAGCTGATAAGCGGCGTGAAAACTTTTGACTTGAGGTCGGGACGCAGAATGTTGTCTGCGTCCCGCTAATGGTCATCGCCAACTAGTGCAGACAATTCGTTTTTAGACTGCCGCAGCACCACGCTCTTGGTTACGGATGCGAATTGCTTCTTCGACCTTGTAGAGAAAAATTTTGCCATCTCCGATTTTTCCGGTTGACGCTGTCTTCAAGATCATGTCAACCGCAGGATCCACAAGCTTGTCGTCTAACACGAGCTCGATTTTGACTTTAGGCAGTAAGTCCACGCTGTACTCACCGCCGCGGTAACTTTCCTTGTGGCCTTTCTGCCTGCCGTGCCCACGTACTTCTGAAACGGTCATGCCCTCAACGCCGATGTCCATCAATCCTTGCTTCACGGCGTCGAATCTATTGGGCTGAATTATCGCTTCGATCTTTATCATCTCTGCTCCTTATAGTTGTCGTTCCGGGCAAGTTGCCGGAGGCAGAAAACCTTCTGCCCCCGGATCGCGATGCAACCAGATTGTTTCTTAGCTTGCTGCCCGTGATAACGAACCCACGGTGCCTGCCTTCACTTGAGCCGCTGGTAACTCCTGTGACATTCCGGCAGGCGCTCCTAATGCCGAGATGACGTATTCCGGATAAGCGGAAATTCCATGCTCGTGCAGATCCATGCCGTAAGCTTCCATCTCTGCCGGCAACCGAAGCATTCCCATTGCATTGACCACCCACATGACGACCATTGCAACCGAGAATGTTGCAAGAGTGATGCACGCGCTGCCGATAAGTTGAGCTTTCAGTACTTGCATCCCGCCGCCGTAGAACAGGCCTTTTAATGGAGCTGAGTTGTCAGGGCCCAGAGGACCGGTGGCTCCGTATTGTCCGCAGGCGAATAGGCCCAGTGACACGGTTCCCCATATTCCGCAAACACCGTGAACCGGCACGGCACCGATGGGGTCGTCGATTCTAAGATATTCAAGCGCATCCACAGCAGCAATGACTATCACTCCGGCAATTCCGCCAAGCAACACTGCGCCGGTTGGGCTAACCCAATAACAAGGACAGGTGATCGCAACCAAGCCTGCGAGAAAACCATTCGTGGTGTAGCTGGCGTCCCAGGTCTTCATCTTCCAATAGCCATAAAGGATCGAAGTAAGACCGGCAGCGCAGGCAGCCAAAGTCGTGTTCGCTTGAATCCATACCAGCCGAACCAAAGAATCAGTCCGCCGCTGACGGCAATCGTCAGATCGTGCGGCAACATTGGTCCGCCGCCATCGCGCTTGAACTTACGGCCGAGGCGAGGTCCCAAAACAATTGCGCCAGCCAGTGCAATGAATCCGCCGATGGTGTGCACAACCGTCGAACCCGCGAAGTCATGGAAGCCCATGCCCAAGGATGGGAAGAAGTGGCCGTCGCTGCCCATCAGAGCCAGCCATCCATCCGGTCCCCAGGCCCAATGTCCGATGATCGGATAGATAAAACCGGTAACGCAGAAGCTATAGAGAAGGTCGCCGACAAAACCGGTGCGTCCGATCATAGCTCCGGATGTGATAGTGGAGCAGGTATCGGCAAAAGCGAACTGGAATATCCACACCGCGAGGAACGCTACACCCGTAGTTTCATATGTTGCCGGCGCACCCTGCAAGAAGAACCAGTGATAGCCGATGAAACCGTTCCCATGGCTGAACATGAATGCGAAGCCAATGGCATAAAACAGAATTCCGCAAAGGCACGTATCTACAACGCACTCTACAAGGACGTTCACCGTTTCACGAGACCGACAAAAGCCGGCCTCAAGCATGGTGAATCCGACCTGCATCCCGAAAACGAGGAACGCCGCAACCAGCGTCCACATCGTGTTCACTGGGTTCACAATGTCTGCTGCTTTGACCTCGGGAGTGCCGGTCTGAGCATAAACATGCGTAAAGAACAAGCCTGTCACTACCGCCATTACGAGCAGCACTACGCCGACGCCGAGGACCTTGCCAGCCAGTATCGTTCCACCGTATCTGCGCCATTCCGGTTCTCGCAGTCGGCTACACAGTCGTGAGAACTTTTCGGATAGAGAGAGCTCTCGTCCTAGTCTTGTCTTTACGGTCATTCTTTTACTCTCCTTCATCGGATTAAATTTGTTTTTGATACTGTCCTTGTCACCAGCACTGTCTTTTTCCGCGTAGACTCTAAACTTCCGGGAATGAACAATCTTTTCGCGCTGACTCAGCCATTTTCATCTCCCCACTCTGACCAGCGCGCGGATCGGAAATACAACAAGCAATAGCAAGAGAGAGGCGACCATGATCTCCACCACAGGCGGCAGCTCATGCTGCACCCGCAAAGCCAGCATGATTGCCACGATGGAAAACCATTGCCAGCGCGTACGCCGTAATCTCTCCAGCCGATTCGAGGGGCGGAACAAACTGCCGAAGCTTGCCTTCTGGTTCGAACCTTGCGGCGCACGTGCACGGATGCACACCACGGCAAAGAACCCAGCCAGCAGAAGCTCAAGTAATGCAAGCTTGTCCATCTTGTTCTCCAAACCTTGGGAATCGACGCTCTTAGCTGGGAAAACACCACTGCACTCGCCGGCTGGGAGCACTACAGCCCACCAGCACTGGTCACCGCAGAACTCTTGCGAAGCTACTGCACGGCAAGCCAGCACGGCGCAGTGCCTGGATCTCGGCTCTTTGCGACGAGGGAAAGAGCGCACGAACTGTGCGACTTACAACTTGTTGGTGGATTTTGTGGTCTGACACAACGAAAGTCAAATTCAAACTTTTTATGAACTTGATTCATAATTTATGAAACTTACATATCGCGGTTTTCCCCTCATCTCATCAGATTGAAATTCGGCTCGGCACGTGGCCCAATCTAACCTCCGGTAACGCGAGATGCACCTTTCGGTCTTCAATCAGAAGAATCTTTTGACCCGTTCGCCCGTATAGGCACCTTCTCGTAGCGTGAACAACAGGAATTCCAAAGACATAGCAGCGCAGGCGACAACTCACGGAACGAAAACACCGAGAACAGCGAGCGTGACCCTTGTTTGCTCATATTTGCTTTCAAGTCAGAACACAATCAGCTCGAGTCACAGGCGCATTATCCGTACCTATTAGCATCCGACGATCCGACCGCGCGAGCCTTATCGTTGAGTCGTTCTAGGCAAGGTGACTTTTACCGAGCACCCGCGCTGTCCAATTCGATTCGACAATTCGAGCGAGCCGGAATGGGCCTCTGCGATTTGGCGAGATAGTACAAGCCCGATGCCGCTGCCCTGCGGTTTGGTGGTGTAGAACGGAACAAATGTGTTGCTCGGGTTCATAAGCCCGGGACCAGTGTCGTCGATTGTGAGGATTACGTCTTTCTCAGTCAGCTTCCACGTGAAAACAATTTGTGGCATCGAGTCCTCGGTAGCCCGGGTCTCTGATCCATCGGAATTCTGCGTCGATACCTTCGCCTCCAATACTCAGCAGTCAGACTAAGCTCGGGACCCGGGATCACCGCGACATCTACTCGAGTTTCGAGAGCAGCAACGCGTTTTGCCAACGCTGACATCGAGTATTGTCGCAAAACCGGCGGCGGCATCTGCGCCAACTGCCGGTAGGCCTGCAGAAACCGGTTGAGTGAGGCGGCGCGGGTTTCAATGATACTCAGGCCGCGTTCAAAATCTTGACGCTGATCGGAGTCCATCGCCAGTGTTGAGAGTCGCGTATTCAGGCTACCCGCAATGGATTTGATCGGCGCGAGCGAGTTATTCAATTCATGGCCCATCACCCGGATCAGGCGCTGCCATGCCCGACGTTCCTCCTCGCGCAGCGCACGGCTCACGTCGGAGAGTACGACCAGGGTATGCGGGACGCCCTGCTGTCGAAAAGAACTGCGGCGTACGAACCAGCGCGCATCGCTCTGGAAGTGCAATTGGACCAGCGTTTCGTTTGCGCAAGATATGGAAGGCTGTAATCCCAGATCAAGTGCGTTGCAGCCAAACAATTGAGCAGAGGAACGTTGTAAAAGTTTCTGTCCTGCAGAGTTCACCAGGCGTAATTTCTCATTTGGGTCAAACGCAAAAATAGGGATATCCACTTCTTCGACTACTCGCTGGAATAACGCAGTTGCTTCCATCGCTCCGGTCCGATGCGTAGCCAGCAGGTCGGCCAGCGCATTCACTTCGAGCGAGAGTTCGCCAAGAGCGTCGTTAGGAATCGCCAATCGAGCGCGAAATGAATAGTCCTCCTCACCGAGGGCGCCGACAACATTTGCCAGCGTTTGCAGCGGACGAATGATGTGTTCGAGGAGAGCTGTGCCAATCAGTAAACAGGCGAGCAACTCCGCGCCAATCAAGAGTAGCTTTGATTCGAGAGACCACTGCTGCAACCAAACGAGAATGCCGCTGACGACGAGGCCGGGAGCAACCAGCAACGCGGAAAGCCGAGCCACACGGCGCTCAAACGGAGCCCGTTGCGATTTTCGTAAGTTGAGTTTGGATGAATTGTTCGCGCGTGGGCTAGAGCCCATACTTTTCCATCCGCCGGTAAAGCGCGCCGCGGCTCAGGCCGAGCGCCTCGGCTGCCTGACTCACATTGCCCTGATAGCGCTGAAGGGCCTTGCGAATCAGAATACTTTCAACCCCTTCAAGACTCAATTCCTCTAAATTCTGCACGGGTGAACGCTGCATGCCGAGACCAAGGTCGGCGGGCTGGATCTGGTCCGTGCAGCACATGAGCACAGCACGTTCCATCGTATGTTCTAGTTCTCGAACATTGCCCGGCCATGAATATTGCAACAAGGCTTGCAGGGCAGAAGCATCGAGTCCTTTAACTTGCCGCCTATACCGCGAAGCATGGTGTAAGAGAAAATGCATGGCAAGCGCGGGAACATCTTCGCGGCGCTCACGTAATGCGGGCAAGTGTATCTCCACCGTATTCAGCCGGAACAGAAGGTCTTCGCGAAATTGCCCAACTTCACAGGCGGCCTGAAGATCCGCATTAGTGGCGGAGATCAACCGAATATCAACATGCTTACTGCGGGACGACCCTACGCGCTCCATTTCCCCAGACTCAATCACGCGCAGCAATTTCGCCTGCTGGCGCAGAGGCACATTGCCGATTTCGTCAAGGAAAATAGTGCCGCCTTCCGCCAGTTCGAACCGTCCAATGCGGTCCGTGCGAGCGTCAGTGAATGCGCCTTTCACGTGACCAAATAATTCGCTTTCAAAAACACCTTCAGCCAGTCCACCTGTGTTTACCGCAACCAAAGGACGCGAGGCTCGCAAGGAGAGCGCGTGAATTGTGCGTGCAACAACTTCCTTGCCGGTGCCATGCTCTCCGGTGATCAATACGTTGGCGTCGGACGGAGCGATGCGCGTAATGGTTTCAAGCACCGGCACCATTGACGGCGCAGTGGCGATGAAATCAGGGCGACCCTGTGCTCTGAGCAGCCGGTTTTCGGCGACCAGGCGCTCGGCTTGTTGGAGGGCGCGATGCAATTCAACTTGCGTGCGGAGAATTGAAAGGAGGCGTTCGTTTTCCCAGGGCTTCTGGATAAAATCGCGCGCGCCGCGACGCATCGCTTCGACTGCAAGCTCTACGTTGCCCCACGCAGTCATGACTATGATTGGCAAGGTGCTGTCAAGCGCCACGATTTCCGACAGAAGATCCAGTCCTTCCTGTCCGGAGGTGGTGTCGCGGGTGTAGTTAAGATCGATCAGCAGCGTGTCGTAAGATTCGCTAGCCAACGCCGCGCGCACAAATTCCGGAGAACGGGCCACGTCAACTTTGTAACCTTGCGGCTTCAGTAATAATTCAATGGCTTCGAGAATGTGCTGCTGGTCGTCGGCGGCGAGCACCCGCGGAGGGTTAATGACGATCTTCGTCGAAGGAGGACTGATTTCCCGCGGCTTGGCCGATATGGGCATGATTATTGTGCAGGATTGGCGACCGCACCCCGCAGGGCATCCTGTATCTCGATCCCATTATGTTCCAAAGTGCTGCCCGTCGCACGATCAAGTTCAACTCTAGCTTTTTCGTAAACCGTCATGGCGGTGACCAGGTCAAGTTCCGCGAGGGCGAGATAGGCTCTGCTCTTTCTTTGTAATCTCAAACGTGCGCTGGGCCAGGTCGCGGGCTTTCCGCGCCGAGTCAACTCGGGATGCGGTTTGCTCGAGGGCATATTGGGCATTGCGCACTTCGATGCGAATCTGCTTTCGCAACTGCTCACGACGTAACTGAGCTTGCCGATATTCGAGCTCTGAACGGTACTGGTCGGATTTCGCAACACGGTTTCGAATTGGAATATTTAGATTGAATCCGATGTAGTAATCAGGAGAAGAATTGTTGAAAGCATTTCCCAGCGCACCGGAGAAATCTGTGGGGACGTTTGAAACGTTTGGAACGCCTGGAATGTTGTAGATCGGATTTAGCGGCCCCGCCAATCCCGATCCACCATAGAAGCCCACCAGCGAGAGAGATGGCAGCAATGCGTTCCGCGCGGCCTTGTTGCTGATCTGCCGGTTCACCAGGTCTATATCCGACTCGGAGAGTTCGGGACGATCATGCAGCGCCTCCACAATCAGGTCCTGCACCGGTTCGGTAGAAGCAGTTTGGATGGACTGCAGCTGGTCCGTAGGAACCACAGGCACTGACTCGACGACCGGATCGTCGAGGCTCGTGGTTAGGGCGTTCTTCATCAGCAGTTCCTGCAATTGCAGGCTGGTCCGCGCCACCGTCAAATCCTGGTCGCGCTTGGAAACTTCGGCCTCAGCCCGCATCACATCCATGGCAGGAACACTTTCGAGTTGCAGCTGCTTCTTGGCATTATCGAGCGACTGCTGCGCGAATATTAACGATTGTTCGTTCACCTGGGCTTGCTGATACGCATCCACCAGGTCCCAATAAATGTTTTCAATCTGGGTGACAGTCGCAATGACCTGGTCCTTGAATGCTATGTCAGAGATCTTCTTATTGTTGTTCGCGATCCGTAGATAACGAAGATTAGGGCCAAAACCGAATCCCGCGAGTAATTGCTGCTGCAGCGAAAATCGATACATCGAACTTAGAACGGGAGACAGATTGAAGAACGGACTGTTGCTCGTCTGGCGGCTATTGTTGAACTCCGCTGAAATGCTGGTGCCGGTTGCGAATGCCTGCGCGTATCCAACGCTGGCTTGTCCGGTATTGAGTTGGAGCGACGGAACACCGTAGTTTCGCTGGTTGGCCAAGGGAGTCGTTTGATGTTCTGCTCCCACACTGCCAATGATCGTGGGATCGTACGAAGCGACGGCGGTTCCCGTGCCTAGCGTTGACTGCACTAATCCGGATGCGCCCGCCCCTGCTCCTCCCGCGCCACCAGTCGTGCCTCCTGCCCCCGCGCCGGGAGCCCCCGTGCCAAAGCCGCCCACACCGCCGCCGGGCGTTCCCTGAACAATGCCGGCATTCACTCCCCGAAAAGGAAGATTGTAGCGAGCTATGGCCAAATCAAGATTGTTCTCCAAAGCCAGGCTGATCGCGTCTTTGAGAGACAAATACAGCTTGCCATCGCAAATGAGTTGGCCGAGTCGCAGCGAATTCGTAAGCTGCGGCTCAGGCACCTTGTCCGCCGAATATGCGCCGAACGGATTACGGGAATGGGGCATTTTGAACGACGCGGATGCGTTCGTCTGCGCAAAAGCTGTCGTGGTGAGGCCGATAATAATGATGAGTGGCGCGCCCAGAAGGTATCCGGGCTGACCCGCGCAGAAACGCATTCTCATTGCTTCACCGCCTCATACGGCTGAAGCTCTGGGTTTGCGGTGTCGCTCATCATCCAACCGTCGCGCATCTGGATAGTTCGTGAGCCATACGCGGCATTCGCCTCCGAATGCGTCACTTGAACAATCGTCGTGCCCTGCTGATTCAGTTCGCGAAAGAGTTCCATAATTTCTTTCGCCTGCGAAGAATGGAGATTCCCCGTAGGTTCGTCCGCGAGCAACAACGCTGGCTTGTGAATCACGGCCCGGGCAACGCCTACTAACTGCTGTTGTCCGCCGGAGAGCTGGCTGGGAAAAAGATCTTTCTTCGCGACAATTTGAAAGCGATCAAGCGTGTCGGCCACCATGCCCTGCCGCTGCTTGTTCGCAATATCTTTATAAGAGAGGGGAAGATCAATGTTCTCGCGGACAGTAAGATCGTCGAGCAGGTGATAGCTCTGAAACACCATCCCGATGTTGCGCTTGGCTAGATCCGCACGCTGCTTGCGCTTCATCTGATGAACAGGTTCTTCGCGAAACCAATATTCGCCATCCCACGCATCATCGAGCAACGCCAGCACATTTAATAAGGACGACTTGCCCGCGCCCGATGGACCCATGATGGTAATGAACTCGCCTTGTTGGATTTCCAGGTTGATGCGCCGGAGCACGAAGAATTGCCCGGCTGCTGTTTTGTAACTGCGTTCCAGAACGCCTCGCTCGAACCGCAACGCAACCAGCGGGTCAACGCTCATGGCGCGCCGCGCGGGAATATAGCACGCGAGCATCGTAACCAGCGTCATCACCAGTGCGACACCCGCGTACGTCAGCACGTCGGCTGGGCCAACTCCATAGAGTTCGCTCGCCAGCCACCGCGTGACAACGAATGCTCCCGCCAATCCGAGCCCGATGCCCCCAAGCGAAAACTTCGCGCCTTCCTTGAGAATTAGCCACAAAACGTGACGCCGTTGTGCGCCAAGCGCCATGCGGACACCGATCTCGCGTGTGCGCTGCGCAGTTGAATAGGCGAGAACGCCATAAAGACCGACTGCAGCCATGACAACAGCCAAAATTCCAAAGGCTGAAGCGAGCAGCGAGATCACGCGCTCGGCAACCAGGTTGCCGTCAACCTGTTCGCGCATGGTACGCAGGCCATCGAGCACAAGTTGCGAATTGATTCCCAGGACTGCTTGCCGAATGGCTTGCTCGGCACTCGGCGGGTCTTGCCAGGTCCGCACGTAGAACCCCATCCCGCCGGTATGCCGGGCGATAAACTGAAGCTCCTGCAAGTAAGGAGTAAAAACCGTAGGAACAATGTCCTGGCGCACACCTGCGTGTCTCGCGTCTTTGACTACTCCCACGATCCGAAGATCGGTTTTCACATTGCCGCCGCCATTTCCGAAATTCCGGCCAAGCGCGTGGTCAACATCTCCGAAGAAGCGGCGAGCCAAACTCTGGTTCGCAACTGCAACGTGCTCTGTGCCGTCTCTGTCCTGATCGGTAAATTCGCGGCCGGTTACCAGTGGCATCTGCATGGCAGAAAAATATCCTGCGCTGATTCGCGCATGCTCTACGTTCATGTTCTCGCCTTCTTTGGGAACATAGCCAGGAATGGTGATGTCATCTTTTAGCTCCGGATCAGTGGTTGCGGCCACCGCATGCACACCGGGCAGCGCAGCCATTACCTGCAAAATGCGCGTCTCAACATTCGCATCTTTTTCCGGCGGATAACCCGCCAGAGTTGGATCAACCTCGAATGTGACAAGGTGGTCGGTGGCGAATCCAACGTCCAGCGATTCCAGATTGTGCAGTGTGCGAATGAAGAGGCCGGCGGTCACGAGCAGCAATATGCTTAAACTAATCTGGAACGCCACAGAAATCCGGCGGAAGTGTAGCGAGCCCCCGGTGCTGACGACCTGCTGCTTCAAAGCCGTGGTCAGATCAGGACGCCAGAACTGGAGCATCGGTGCGAAACTGAAGAGAACGCTGACAAGAATTGCCAGCCCGAAATTAAAAGCAATGATTCGCAGGTCGAGATGAGAGGAGACCGGCAGGTTTCCCCCTGGGCTATCCGCCCAGACGATGCGCGCCAGCACCGAGGAGAACTGAGGCGCCAGGAGAATGCCGGCTACGGCAGCGGTAAGCCCCAGCAACAGGCCTTCAACTAACAACTGCCGGAAGACTAGCTGCGGCCTCGCACCCATCGCGTAACGCACCGACATTTCGCGCGCCCGGCCCGC
>QHZV01000132.1:0-537 GCA_003224785.1 Acidobacteriota bacterium | reverse complement strand
TGATAAGTGGCGCTCCGACATCTTTGCGGACCGAGGAGAGTCCCTTTGAACCCGGCAAGATTTCGAGCCGTGAGTTTGCGAGAGCGTGCTCGATATATGTTTGCGAATGCGAACCACTCTGCTTCAGTTCTTCGGTACGGATGGAGTGCCAAAGCCCGCTCATTGCCGCGGCAGCCTGTTCCTTGCTGATTCCCGGCCTGAGCCGCGCAACGATGTTCAGCCAACTGGAGTTCCGGTCCTCGAGATCGTTCCAGCCAGGCACAACTTCCGTCCTCATCGTCATGGGAACAAAGATGTCGGGAGTGTCTCCGACCACGGCGCTGTGGAATCGCGGCTCAACCACTCCGACGATGGTGAAGGGATGGCTGTTCACGTGAATCGTCTGATTGAGGATGGCCGGACTGGCGCTAAAGTGCCGCCGCCAATAGCTGAAACTCAAGAGCGCAATTGGATTCGCGTTGGGAGCAAGGTCATCCGACGCGACGAATAGTCTTCCGAGAGCGGCACGCACACCGAGCACATCGAAGTAATTCCCGG
>QHZV01000131.1:3125-5880 GCA_003224785.1 Acidobacteriota bacterium | reverse complement strand
GCAACGCAATATTCATAAATACGCTGCCGCTCTCGGTCTCGAAGCACAGCACCAGCGCCTCGGTATCTTCTGTGCTGGTGGGACCCTGCTCAGAAGTGTGCATCTGGGGAGGATGAACGCGGAAATGAAAGCCCTGGTCGTTGAGCGTGGCCACGGCATTGCCAATGACCTGGTTCGCGAGTTCGCATACCGCTTCCCGCACCAGATCGTCGGTTTCAGGCAGTTCGGTGCCGGCAAAGTGGCTTGCGACTTGCGCAGCCGTCTTGGGCGCGAGGTCGAAAATGACTCGTCCTTCAATGTCGCCAGTGAGTTCGATCACCGCGGCAACACCCTGGCGGCGATAAGCCACCGGCTCCATGGCGAGGTTTCCAATCGACATGGGGGATTTCAAGCCCTGCGACAACACGGCATCGGCCGCGTTGATGAACGGCTGGATCAACTCCATCTTCATAACTAGGCCCCCGCGCCGGCTGCGCTCACCAAAGCTCCGTCTTCGCCCAGCACATACTTGATGACTTCGTACAACACTTCCGGCTTGACCGGCTTTTGCACGAAATGCCGAGCTCCGCGCTGTAATGCGGCAACAATGTTTTCCTGATATCCGACGGAAGACACCATCACCACGCGCGCGTCCGGATTCTGCTGCACGATCTTTTCGGCGGCTTCAATGCCTTCCATCTGCGGCATGGTGATATCCATGAGCACGATGTCGGGCTTAATGCGTTCGTATTCACTGATAGCCGTCACTCCGTCTCCTGCTTCGCCCGCGATCTGTCCGCCAAACGTCTCGATGATGCGGCCCAGATTTTTGCGCGCGAAAACAGAATCGTCAACGATCAAGACAAACTGCTCCATAACTTCCTCCTGTGCTTCGGTTCTCCCGCCCAGCACCTCGCAGCATGCCGAGCAAAACAAAAAATCATCCCTGCCCCGCGCCGATCCCTCTTTCGTTTCGTGCGGTTGAACACTGCGCCTGTAGCGTGTTGGCCATGGCCGCCAAGTCAACCACTCGCATGGCATGTCCACGCTCGATGGCCGCCTTCGGCATACCAAAGACCACACACGATTGCTCGCCTTGAGCTATCGTCATTGCGCCGGCGGCCTTCATCAGTCCTAATCCGTTGGCTCCGTCCTCTCCCATTCCGGTCATAATCACGCCCAAGGCACGATCGCCAAACTCTTCCGCAACACTCTTGAAAAGTACATCGGCAGAAGGACGATGTCCGTTTACTCGCGGATCGTCACTCAATATGGCGATGTCTCCCAGCGGCAGCCGTTTGACCTTCAAATGCCTGCTGCCTGGGCAGATCAGCACCCGTCCGGCTAGTAACAGGTCGCCAGATTGGGCTTCTTTAACATTCAGCGCGCAGCATTCATCCAGCCTCCGCGCAAACATTTCTGTGAAACCTTCAGGCATGTGCTGTACGACTACGATGCTTCCGGGAAAATCGTGCGGCAATTGCGCCAGCAGGTATTGCAGCGACTGCGGGCCTCCCGTCGAAATCCCGATTGCGACGATCTTGCTGGGCTGCTTTTTGTCGCCAGCTTTAATCTTGGGTCGCGGCGCCGGCATGGGAATTTCTCCCGGCCCGGCAATCTGAATTCCGCGGCTCTGCGCGGCAGCCTTGATCTTGGCAATCAACTCGCGCGCGCTTTCCTGCATGCGCGAGGAAACGTCAGTTGGCTTGGCCACGAAATCGAACGCTCCGAGAGAAAGCGCCCGCAACGTGATTGACGCACCCTCGGTACTGTGCGAGCTGACCACGATCACCGGGAGCCGATGCCGCCGCATGATCTCTTTCAGCATGTCGAGCCCGCCCATGCCGGGCATCTCGAGATCAAGCGTGATCACCTGCGGTTTCAATTCCTCAATCTTTTTGAGGCCGAAGTTTCCGTCCATGGCGGTGCCGACAACCTGGATCGAATTGTCCGTCTCCAGAATCTGCGGGATGAGCTTCCGCATCAGCGCAGAATCATCAACCACCAGCACTCTCACCGGCTGTGCGGTCATTGACGCACCTCGGTGGCGCTGGTTGCGCTGGACAACATGGCGAAATGGCCCACATTGGTGCCGTCACGAGTGAACCGCTCCATTACTGCCGGCAGGTTCATGATGAGCACAACGCGGCCATCGCCGAGAATCGAAGCGCCGCTGACCAGGTCTGTCGCCACTGTCTGGTCGTCCAATGCTTTGATGACCAGTTCCTCTTCGCCTTCGAGGGCATCCACAATCAGCCCCAGCTTGCGCTCCCCAAAAGTTGTGACCAGGACGAAGAACTTGCCTCCGCGAGTTTCTGTACGACCACTCTGGGATTGCCCCAGCCGCGCCAGCGGCAGCACCTGATTGCGGAGTTGCAATACTTCGGTGGTATCCACTTTGTGGATCTCGGATTCATTTGCGCGTGCGATTTCAGCTACCGAATTCAGCGGGATCGCATACAACCGCTGTTCAATTCTGAACAGCAGCGCCTTGATAATGGCCAATGTCAATGGCAATTTGAGGCGGAATTTTGTTCCGTGGCCCTGTTGGGTTTCAAGTTCAACAGTACCCTTGAGCCGATGCAGCACGCTTCGCACCACGTCGAGCCCGACCCCGCGCCCTGAAATTTCCGTGATCTCTTCGGCAGTGCTGAAACCCGGCCGGAAGATCAAATCCAGCGCTTCCGCCGGTGACATCCGCTCCGCCTCTTCGGCGTTGATCAGATCAACTTTGATCGCCTTGGCCTTGAGCTTGTTCGCATCAATGCCGCCGCCG
>QHZV01000131.1:0-3111 GCA_003224785.1 Acidobacteriota bacterium | reverse complement strand
CCTGCGCCTTCGCGCTCGCGTGGACTCTCGAGTCCATGGCTTATCGCATTACGCACAATATGCGTGAGCGGCTCGGCAATGGCGTCGAGCAGCCCTTTATCGAGATCCGTCTCTTGACCGCTCAGCACCAGACGGACGTGTTTGTTGCATTTTTTGGCCGCGTCTCGCACCATGCGCGGAAAGCGTCGAAACAGTTGTTCGACCGGAACCATGCGTATCTTCATCACCGACCGTTGCAGGTCGTTGAGCACGCGCGCCTGGAAACCCATGGCATCGGCAAACTTCGGCCGCAGCGCATCCTTGGGATAGCGCCGCGCAAATTCGATTAGCGTTTGCTGCATCATGGATTTGGCGATGATCAGCTCGCCGACCAGATTCAGAACGTTATCAATTCGCTCTGCATCCACGCGCAAAGTGTTTTCGGAATTGTGCTTGCCTTGAGCAGCTGCAGGTACATGTTCAGTGTCATGCTCTTTCTCGGCAGAAGACGCCGGATCTGCGTCGGCGCGAGCTACAGTTTCACTTTTCGATGCAGACGCCTTCAGTTCATAACACTCGGTCCCTGCAATGACTGTCGGGATCTGGCACTTCGCAAGAATTTCGGCCTGGTTGCGTGTCGTCGCAATCAGCAGGTCGAGTACTTTGGCCTGAGCTGCGGTGGACGCTTCAGGTCGCGTGCCAAGAATTTCCGCGACGGATTCCAACGCATTGGCAATCAACTGCCGGGCCGCAATGGGCATTGCGCACAGGGGATCAACCTGTGCAGTCACATGGAATGTCCGCTTGCCTTGATCGCGGGCGTCATCTGCGGACCGCAATTCGTATTCTGTCCAGGCAACGTCACGCCCGGATGGCTTTGGCGTAGCGGGCATCTCGCTTTTGTGCCCGGCCAACTTCTCCACCATCTTCCTAAGCGGAGCGGCGTCGGGTAGCGCAATCTGTTGGCGGTAGGCGACCAGCATGGCAGCGAACACGTCGGCTGCTGTAAACGCCAACTCCGCAAGTGATACAGTCGCCGAAATGTCTTCGACGGCGAGCGCATCCTCCATCAGGTGCGAGAGGTCGCTCAGATCCTTAAAGCCACATGCGGCCGCGTCACCCTTGATCGTGTGTACAGTCCTACGAATGCTGCGAATTAGTTCTTTGTCTCGCGGCGCGTTTTCGAGACGCAAAGCGTCATCATTGAGCGACTGCAGCAGTTCCTGCGTGGTCTCAAAGAACAGCTCGCGCATTTCGGCGCCGCGATCATCGGAAAACTGGGTCACTGCGGCACCTCAACCCGGCGGTATGCCGTGCCGCTATCGCGGTGCACCATAACGAATTTATCGGTCAAGCCCAGCAGGCTCTCGGCATGGCCCACCAGCAGATATCCGCCTGGACGCAAGCAGCGATAGAACTTTTCGACCAGCCGTTTTTGCTCTGGCTCATCGAAATACATCATGACGTTCCGGCAAAAGATGATGTCGTTCTGTTGCGGCAAGAATTCCGTCTTCAGATTGTGAAAGTCGAAATGAACAATTTCCTTGATGCTCTTCTTGATGGCATACCGCTCTCCGACTTTGTCGAAGTAGCGGAGGCGATAGCTGTAATCTACCGAGGCCATCTGATGTTCGTTGTAGATGGCTTCTTGTCCGGCCCTAAGAACCGTGTAATTAATGTCGCTGGCCGGGATTTCAACTTTCCACGGCGGCGGAATCAGCGGCTTCGGCCAGGTTGTGGCGAGCGAATGCTGCGTGCGAAGCTGGTGATAGGCCAACGCATCGGCGACCAGCATCGCAATCGTGTAGGCTTCCTGTCCGGTTGAGCAGCCCGCGCTCCATATCCGCAAATAGTGGTTCCCGGCAGCTTGCTTTTCACGGATCGCGTTTTCCAAAATGCCCTTGTGGAACAGCTCTAACTGCGCCTTGTTGCGAAAGAAGCTGGTCTCATTAACGGTAAGATTTTCAAGCAGGCGCGCGAGTTCTTCTCTGCCTTCCGCGCTGATCAGCAGGCGGTAATAGTTGTAAAAGGAGTCAATCCGGCATTCGCGCAGGCGGCGTTGCAGCCGGTCCTGAAGGAAGTGGGTCCGGCGCGCATCGAAGTACATTCCACATTCCTGGTACACGAGGGCCTGCAACAGCCGCATTTCGGCTTCGCTTAGCTGGATGGCCAGTGCTGGAGAACTCATGGGCGTCCTTGCTTACTCTCCGGCCGCAGTTCGCCGGCCATCGTTATTTCCATCGGGACTCGCACTCTTTCTTTGTCCCGCTCCTACATCCAGCAACTTGTTCATGTCGAGCAGAACGATCAATCTTCCCTTGTACTTTCCTAATCCAGTTACGCAATTGAGGCTGCCCTCATGCAGAGCCGTGGGTGAAGCTTCCACGTCGGACGCGGGTATTTTCAAAACCTCGGAAGCCGAGTCCACAATCAATCCGGAAAGTCTTCCGTTATGCTCAACCACAAGAATTCGATTTCTCTTTCCGGTATTGACCTTCTTCTCACCCAACCGTTTGCGAAGGTCAATTACTGACACGATCTTGCCGCGGAGATTGATGACGCCCTCCACATAATCCGGAGCATCGGGAACGGCGGTAATCTCCGGCACTCGAACAATTTCGTGCAAGGAAGAGATGTGCACTCCATACGTCTCGCGGCCGACTTGAAAGCCGACGATATGGAGTTCGCGCCCTGCACCCACTGCAGCTGAACTCATGCGCCCGCTCCCGCGGCTCGCCGAGCAAGCCTGCGTCCGTGATCTTCCGCAATTGAGATTGAATCGCCCTCCACGCCAAAACGGTTCATCGAGTCGAGCAAGCCGCGCGACATCTTCGACATCTGCTCTGCTGATGCAGCCAGCTCTGTGGAGCCGGAAGTGGTTTGCTGTACTAGTTCGCGCATGCGTTCCATCGCCTTTACTACAGCGTGTGCACCTGACGCCTGTTCTTCGACCGCGGAGTTGATCTCGTGGGTGATTTCGTTCAGGCGAGTCGTAGCACGCGCAATCTGCGAAGATCCGTGCGACTGCTCGTTTGTGGCTGCGCCGATTTCCTGGGCAAATTTGTAAACCTCGGTGACTACGTTCGAAATCTTGCGAAGCGCCGTATTGAGGTCCGCTCCCAGCTGTAAGCC
>QHZV01000490.1:1285-2307 GCA_003224785.1 Acidobacteriota bacterium | reverse complement strand
TATTGCATTTGCCGTACATGTCACGGTTCTCATCTTCCGACATCTGATCGCTGTGCAGGCGATGCGATGCCGAGAAGCGGTAACGTCGGTTGAGATGAGCTTTCATTCCATTTCTATTCTGTCATTCCGACCGGAGCACAAGGATCGCGAATAGCGGTCCTTTCTGCGGAGTGGAGGAACCTGCTTTTCTTTCCTGCGGCTTGTGCTCCACAAGCGACACAGCAGTTCCCTCCACTACTCGGCTCCGTTGTTTCAGACGAAGCCACTTCGGTCGGGATGACAGATCTTTTAATTACCAAATTAAGATTCGTCAGCTTCGGCGCGAGGCGCTGCCAGATGGCGATGGCCAGGTTCTCGGTCGTAGGAATGCGCGTGGCAAATTCTGGTACTTCTTTGTTCAGCAAGCGGTGGTCCATGGCGTCGAGCACTTCGCGGTGCATGGTTTCCTTGAGTTGCTTCAGGTCGACCACAAACCCGGAGCGCGGATCGACCTCGCCCTTCACCGTGACTTCGAGCACGTAGTTGTGCCCATGTCCGTTCGGGTTATTGCACTTGCCGAACAGGCGCCGGTTCTCCTCCGGAGAAAGCTCCGGATTGTGGTAGTAGTGCGAGGCGGCGAATTCAGCTTTGCGGGTGAGATAGAGCAAAAGATCCTCGGACACCTGTCTAGATATAGGCCAACCGAAAATGCAGGAACCATGATGCAAATCCCAAAGCGAGGATTAGGGATGAAGCAATGACCCGTGGTCTTCTCAGATATCTTACCCAGGGTTCGCTGGGTCGGGGCACATATAGCATAAGGGCGATCCCGAAACAGAGCAGAACGGTCCAAGAAAAACCATAAAAATCTTCCCAGATTTCCCAAATCGCAGCGAGGATGCTGATAAAACCGATGGCAATCTTCCAAAGTGCAACTGAGTCGCTGTAAGATCGCAAAGCTGTCAATTTCTGCATTGCAACGCTCCTCAATTCACCACGTTTGGTTCGCACGACTTATATTCTCGGCCCTTCCAAGTGAGTCC
>QHZV01000490.1:0-1239 GCA_003224785.1 Acidobacteriota bacterium | reverse complement strand
AGCTAGAACGCGCGGGAAAATGGGCTTTGCGGATTCGCATCCAGAACCAACCGGACAGAATAATCGTAAGCAGCGATGTTTGCAGTGCCAGATTGGATCGTCTCGAAAGACCGGCCCAAATCGCGGCAAGCAAGTTCCCGATGATCAGCAAGAATTCCGCCGAGCGCAGCAACGCCAAGCGTCGTGGCCGGGGAAACAGCATTGCCAAATTCTTCGTCCAGCCTTCCTTCATCTGCGCCCAGCTGCGGTACATGCGGGTGCGGACCGCGTCGCCGCCGTAGCGGAAGAAAATCTTGCGGCCAGAGGACTTCACTAGGCGCGCCATGCCGACATCTTCGAGCAGATCGCCCGAGATTTTTATGTGGCCGCCGACCGCTTCGTAAGCCTCGTGCGAGATCATCAGATATTGGCCGTTGGCTGCGGCGATGGGAGAGGCAGGATCGTTCACCGCTTGCGGAGGGTACGTTATCGCCAACTCGGCGAAGATCACCGGCATAACAGCTTTCTCCCAGAAGCTGCGGACCTCCTGCTCGGGAGAATAGGAAAGCAGCGCGGCATCGTGTTGCTCAGCTTCGGCAACCGCGCGAGCCAGCGACCCGGGCTTGTGGACGGTGTCGGCGTCCGTGAAGAGCAGCCACTTGGCTCTTGCGATCTTCGCACCTGCGGACATGGCGTTGTTTTTGCCGGTCCAGTTTTCCGGAACGCCGACACAAGTTCGGATCGGGAAGGACACGACTTCCAGCCGTGCCGTTAAGCTCTTGACATTCGAGATCGGCGCGGCTGGAAGCCGTGCCAATCTCGTTCGCGTTCGCAAACGATCGCGCGATTTCTGCGGTACGATCGGTCGAGGCATCGTCCACGACGATGATTTCGAAATTAATGCCAGTCTGCGCAACCAGCGAGTCCAGACAGAGCGCGAGGCAAGCCTCCTCGTTCCGCGCAGGAACGATGACGGAGACGACCGGATTGCTGCAGCCCGTCATTGCCGAGAATATTTAACCTTTCTGGCCATTGTTTCCAATCAACAGAAGCGTCATCCCAATTCGCGCGCCGAAGATTTGGCGAAAGAGAGATCTTACGAGACAGATAAACCCGCATTAACCTAATCGAGGTAATCCGAGCCGACGAAATATACCCGCAGGCCTCACAGGCAGGCTCCATCTGACGTAAGGTCCCTCTCCCGCCGCCCTTCGGTTGCTGGTTTCGGGATGACAATCATGCGGAAGAATATTCTGGCGA
>QHZV01000130.1 GCA_003224785.1 Acidobacteriota bacterium | reverse complement strand
GTTTTTCAACGTAGCGCTCTTCCGGCGTGAGATATGCAATGGCAGTGGCCTCGCCGCATTGTGCAATCAGGTCGCGGCAGCGGCGGCAAATGGGAGCATAAGGGTTGTCGTGAATCTCGCATCCGGCGATGTAGGGCGCGTGCGGATCGAGCAGCGACGTTAGAGCGCGGAGAATGCGGCTCTTAGCCTGTCCGCGCAGGCCGAGAAGAATGAAATTATGGCGCGACAGAATGGCGTTGACGATCTGGGGCACGACGGTGTCGTCGTACCCGACTATGCCGGGAAAGATCGGAGCGTCGTCTCCGAGCTTCGCGATCAGGTTCTCGCGCAGTTCGTCTTTCACACGGCGGGCACGCAATTTTTCTTCAGAAAAGGGACTTCGGCGTAACTCGCCGAGGGTGCGGGGAAAATTCATCGCGGGAACTCCAAAAGCTCTCAGCCATCAGCCGTCAGCCATCAGGAAACGCGAGCGGCGGAATGGTTCGATTATACGCCGCGCGAACCAGGCGTCAGGCTTCAGGCGTCTGACGTCTGGTGTCGGACTGCGGGTGTGGCGGATCAGTCCGAAAAAATAACTCTCGCTGCCTTCACAGAAGATTCTCGCGAGGGCCGAAACCTGACGCCCGGCGGCTGATGCCTGACTAATGCAGATGCCCATTTCCCCCGGCCCGGCGTTTTGCGACTGCGTTGCGCTGTAGCATGGGCAGAATGCGCTCGAAGAATGAAATGACGGCACGGATGCGATCGGCTTCGGAATTCATTTCGAGAAGGGCTTGCTGGAAATCGGGATCGAAAGGCAGGGAACCGGCGAGACGATAGGCAAGCTGGCCTGCGGCGAGTTCGGTTTTTTCTGGTTGGGCTCCAGCCAATTGCATAATCTCGCTGTGTAGGCTGACAGCCTTTTCCTGCTCCGCGGCCAATGGTGGGCTGGTTTCATCTTCATCTGCCAGGTAAAAAACTTCGGCCTGAAGGAAGGAGCGCTCCTGATTGACTTGAAGGACTTCGAAGCGCTTCTGGCCCTCCGCGAGGATATTCATGCGTCCGTCAGAATAAGTCTTGAGAACGTTGATGATCTCTGCGGTACAACCGATATTGGCGAGTCCCTCTTCTTTGGCGCGAATGATGCCGAATGGTCGCTTCTGGCTCAGGCATTCGCCAATCATTTCTTTATAACGCGGCTCGAAGATGTGCAGCGGCAGCGGCGCGCACGGAAGCAGCACCAGGTCGAGCGGGAACAGAGGAAGGAGCGCGTCCACGATTTAGAAATTGTACGCTGCGCTTGACTTGAAGGTTACAGCAGGATACAAACCCGGCATGGCTTCTGACGCGAATCAACCTCTGGCGGGGAAAGTTGCGGTGATTACTGGCGGCTCCATGGGGATCGGCGAGGCGATTGCGAAAACGTTTGTCGAAAGCGGAGCGCAGGTCGTGCTGCTGTCGCGCGACTCGGGGCGTCTTGAGGCGGCGCGCGCGCGGATTGGGCGTGCGGAGCAGACTTTGGCGCTGCAATGTGACGTACGTCATCGCGAGGAGATTGATCGCGTGATCGGTCTGACCATGCATCACTTTCAGCGTATTGATATTTGGGTGAACAACGCCGGGCACGGAATTCTTGATGCGGTGGCGTCGGTGAACATGGCAGATGTTCGCGAGACGTTTGAGACCAACTTGTTCGGCACCATGGAAGCCATTCAGGCCGTGGTTCCGGTCATGAAGCAGCAGGGATTTGGCTCAATTATTAACATCTCAAGCGTCGCCGGGCATATACCGCTTGCGTTTCATGGAGTGTACAGTGCGACGAAATTTGCGATGAATGCCACGGGAAAGGCGGCGCGGATGGAGCTGGCATCGGCGGGGATCAATGTGCTGACGGTTTGTCCGGGATACGTGAAGACAGAATTTGCGGCTAACGCGCTCAAGGGAGCGGAGCCGAAGCAGGTCCGCCCGAAGACAGCGCGTGGAATTTCAGTGGCGAGAGTGGCGCGCGCGGTACTGAAAGGACACTTAAAGAACAAGCGTGAAGTGATCGTGCCGTGGACGATGATTCCGGTGGTGAAGCTCTATCAACTGTTTCCGGGCCTGGTGGAGTGGGGGATGATGAGGATGGTGGGGAAGACAAGCTCTTAGCCTTTAGCTCTTAGCTCAAAACCGCGAGATTCTGGTTCAAGCTAAAGGCTAAGAGCTAAGAGCCGATTTCATCCAGCATTGCTTGCATCTCCGATTCCGCGTGTGAGTCGCCTTTGCGTTGGGCAGAGGCGATGCCGTTTTCTAGCATGCTTTTTGCTTCGGCGGGCCGGCTGGCCTTGACCAGGGTTTGGGCGGCCATCTGGTATCCGGGAACGTAGTCGGGATGGGCGGCGAGCAGCTTGGCGAATTCGTCGAGGGCGCGATCGAATGCTCCAGCGTTGGAGTGCTCCATGGCCAGGCCATAACGGGCGAAGGCGTTATTAGGATCTTCGGCGAGGACTTCGGTGAGCACTGCGACTCGGTCCATTGGTTATTCTTACCTGAAATCGCAGTGATATGTCATTTTGTGCTCAGCTTTTAGCTATTAGCCTGTAGCTTGAGGCATGGCTTCATTGGATGCCGAGTAAGAGTAAGAGCAAGAGCAAGAGCTTTCAATTCCAAAGTTCGCTAGCTCTCGCAAAGGATGCAAAGAAAATCACAGGCTTGTGACTTTGGACGGTCAAGATACAATCATCCGAAACCTGCGCTTCGGGAGAAGTGACTTTGGCTTGTCCATTTTTTGTGCCGATCGAACGGGCTGCCGATCTGGCGTTGCCGCATCCGGCGAGGCTGCCGTTGGGGGCGGCTTGGCGCGGATCGTGCTCTGCTTCGGGACACGAGCACGCGACGCTCAATCATCAGGAACTTGAAGGCTGCAATCTCGGTTATGCGAAATTGTGTTCCCGGCTGCCGAAGGAGCGCAACTGCGATGCGGTGCGCTTTGTGGTCACGAATGACTCGCGGGAGAGAATTTCGCTGCAGTTTGTGTTTGAGGCGGAGTACAGGCCGGCCGGACATGGAATGCTCGAGTATGACGTGGTGTTGAAGAATTGGAGTTCGCCGCATCCCGAGATCAGGATTCAGAAGCTGGCGGACTGTTTTATGCAGGAGCATTTAGAGCGGCGGAGCCGAAGGGCGTAACGCTTCACCACAGACAACACAGAGGAGCACAGAGAACCAGCCACATAGCGGAACTTATGACAATGAATATGACTGAAAAGCATGATTCGTTTCTGCCGCGGCCGGTGCGCGACTCGCAGTCGGAGATGAACGAGATCGTGTTGCCGAATGATACGAATCCGCTTGGTGCGCTGCTTGGCGGACGGCTGATGCACTGGATTGATATGGCTGCGGCCATGGCGGCGCATCGGCATTCGCACCAATACGTAGTGACGGCTTCGATT
>QHZV01000129.1 GCA_003224785.1 Acidobacteriota bacterium | reverse complement strand
TAGCCATGGGGCAGGGAGTATGCCGCAGAAAACAGTTGTTCACCGCGAAGGGTCGCCAGGAACTGGAAGGACTGGCGCTGGGGCCTTGGGCCAGTTATCGACGACAGGAGTTGCTGCAGTTGCTGGATCAACTGGAGCAATCGCTGGCCAAGCTGGACCAGGCGGTGGAGCAACAAGCGAAACGAGAGCCCTTGGCAGTTCGTCTGATGACCCACCCGGGAATGGGGCCCGTCACTTCGCTGGCCTTCGTGCTGACCATCGGCCCGGTAGATCGTTTCCCGGGTAGCCGGCAGGTGGTGAGTTATCTGGGACTGAATCCGCAGGAGCACAGCTCGGGCGGGCGGCAGCGATTGGGTGCGATCAGCAAACAAGGCAATCCCATGCTGCGCTGGTTGCTAGTGGAAGCCGGACACACCGCGGCGCGTTTCGATCCGCAACTACGACGTCTCTATCAACGTCTGAAGTTTCGCCGAGGAGCGGCAGTGGCCAAGGTGGCCACCGCCCGCAAGCTGGCGGTCAGGATGTACTGGATGCTGCGCAACCCGACGGACTACGCGCAGCTGGTTCGCATGCAAGGTAGCCCGCGGGGCAGCCTGGTGGGCAACTGACATCGTTACTGTGATTGGGCGCCTTGCCTCCCCGAGCAGTCGGGGAGTCTGAACAACGAATCATGGTCGGAAGTAAGAGACCGAATAGATGGTTGGTGGAACCAAGTTCCATCGGGGGATTCTGAAAAGCGAGCTTTGGGTCGTCATGAGCAAAACAAAGCAACACCAAAATCTTCCACGAAGGAAAACCCAAAATCCTTCGGTCGCTCGAAGTGTGTCTTGACAACGCCGACACGGTTATAGAAGGCTGCCCCATCGTGGTCGCGTTTGTGCGACAGGGTGGGGCTTTTAATTTTGCTTACATCTCGGAGACTCCGCCAGTCTGAACCTTCCTAGCTAACACATATCCAAAATCGACTCTGCTAAGGTTCAGCTATCGTCTCAGAATTGAGACAACTTCGTGCACGCAAGGACGCTTGCAGATGCAGTATTTCATTCGCTCGGAATCCGTAGTTTCGCGCGTTATCGCCGGCGAGACCCTGATTATTCCCGTGCGCAAAGGCGTGGGCGACCTCGCGTCCATCTATAGCCTTAATCCGGTCGCAACCGTCATCTGGCAGGCGATACAGCAACCATGCCACAAACAGGAAATCGTCACCGCGATCGAGCAGGAGTTCGCAGGGGATCGTCAGCAAATCGAGCACGACGTGGACAGTTTCCTGGATGAAATGCATTCTGCAGGACTAATCGCTCCAGTCGAGCCTCGCGCCCTCGGGGTTTCCGCGTGACCCTGAATGCCGTCTCCTACGGCGAATTCAGCATGGCGCTGCATGAGCATTTCGGGGACAAGCGCTCTCCGGTTGAAGTATCTATCGAAGTGTCGCGGCGTTGTCCGCTCGATTGCCAGCATTGTTATAACAACCTGCCCATGGGCGACCTGGCAGCCCGAAACCGCGAGCTCACGAAAGACGAATACGAGAAAATTCTCGACGAGCTCGCCGACATGGGTGTCATCTGGCTGCTCTTCACCGGCGGCGAAATTTTCGCCCGCAAAGATTTTCTGGAAATCTACACGTACGCGAAACAAAAAGGTTTCCTGATCACGCTCTTCACCAACGGTATCCTGATCAATGAAAAGATTGCCGATTACCTCCGCGAGTTTCCGCCATTCGCGATCGAAATCACACTCTACGGCCGCACCAAAGAAACTTACGAAGCATTAACCCAAATCCCTGGAAGTTATGACCGCTGCCTGAGGGGAATCCGTCTTCTGATGGATCGCGGCCTGCCGCTGAAATTGAAGACGGTCGGCACTAGCGTCAATCGTCACGAAGTCATCGCCATGAAAGAATTCACCGAACGCGAACTCGGTCTCGAGTTCAAGTTCGATTCACTGCTCAACCCGCGGATTGACTGTTCCCAAGCCCCGCTTGCAGTGCGGCTTTCGCCAGAAGAAGTCGTGGCACTGGACCTGAATTGGCCGAATGTTGCTGCGGAGCACCGGAAAACTTTGGAAGCAGGCCTTCGGGTTGCGCCAAATGCCAGCCAAACAGTTTATTCCTGTGGGGGCGGATTTAAGGCGTTCGCTATCGACCCTTACGGTCACATGAGCATCTGCGTCATTTCGCACCAGGATACGTACGACATACGAGCCGGCAGTGTGCATGAGGGATGGGCCCAATTTTTATTGAGCGTGCGCCAGCGGGAGCGTAAACGAGTCACGAAATGTACCGCATGCCAAATCAAATCTGCTTGCGGAATGTGTCCAGCGAATGGCGAACTGGAGAATGGCGATCCAGAATCTCCGGTTGACTTTCTTTGTGAAGTTGCCCACCTCCGCGCGATGGCTCTTGGCTTTGAAGTTCCTGAGCATGGTGACTGTGAATTCTGCCATGACGTTGAGCGCCGTGAGGCGTTAGTGGAGTCGGCTGATCGCATCGCTGCTCGAGAAATTGACCCGAATGTTTGGAGTGCCCCAAGATCGCTGCTTCCGGTTCTGAACAATCCAGTAGCCAGCGCCGGGTGTGGAGGATGTGGAACGGTTCATTAGTTTAGTCCGACGGAGGCTGCGCTTTGATGAGCGATGAGAATAACGAGTGGGAAAAGAAGACCTACGAACCGCCTCGGATCAGAGTGATCAGCCTGCGCCCGGAGGAGGCTGTGCTGGGGCACTGCAAGAGTACCAGTGCGGCCGGGCCTGTTGGAGGGACGTGCCACGTGATTGGTAGCGGTAATTGCCAAGGCATCGGATCTTAATGTGCAACTCATTTCGAATATTGGTCGGCAGGAACACGGGATGTACTGTGAGACGCCGGAACCCGCCGGAAGCGAATTGGATGGAAACAAGGGGCTGGCATGCCTGCACATCGGTGATGTGGGAGTTTCCGTCAGCGGTGATTGGGGATTAAGTCTCAGCTCCGAACTGGAAAAGTTTCGCGTATCGCAATGTGATACGGATATGGATGTAAATGTA
>QHZV01000249.1 GCA_003224785.1 Acidobacteriota bacterium | reverse complement strand
TTTTACATTTTCAGGGAAGAATTCAGCGGGAGAGAAGGTCAGTGGCGAACGGGTCGCCGTCAATAAGCAGGTGCTCGCGACACAGCTTCGCCGCGAGCAGATTGCCGGTCCGACCATCCGCGAAAAAGGCAAGGAGTTCGCACTCCCGACATTCGGATCGGGCAAAGTCAAGACCAAAGACATTGCCATTTTCTTCCGGCAGTTCTCGGTCATGATTGATGCCGGCCTGCCACTGGTCCAGTGCCTGGAAATTCTCGCCGCCAATCAGGAAAACGCAGCCTTTCAGAAAACGCTGACCGGGGTCCGCACGACGGTTGAAGGCGGGGCGACCTTGGCAAACGCCATGCGCCAATATCCGAAGGCATTTGATGACCTCACGACGAACATGATTGAAGCCGGCGAAACCGGCGGTATTCTCGACATTATTTTGCAGCGTCTGGCGCAATACGTCGAGAAGGCGGTAAAGCTGCGTTCAGCAATCAAGTCGGCACTGATTTACCCCATAGCAGTCGTCTCAATGGCATTTCTTGTTGTCGGCGCATTGCTCAAATGGGTGGTGCCCATCTTTGCCAATCTCTTTGCGGGGCTGGACGTTGCACTCCCGCTGCCTACACGCATTGTGATGGGGTTGAGTGCGTTCGTAGGACACTTCTGGTGGTTCTTCATCGTCGGCGTGGTGGGCGCAGTTTTCGGTATCAAGTGGATCCGCAAAGACCCACGTGGCCGGTACTGGTTCGACTACGCGCTGTTGAAACTCCCAATCCTCGGAATCTTGCTACGCAAGATTGCAGTTGCGCGGTTCACGCGTACGTTGGGCACCCTGATCACCTCGGGCGTTCCCATTCTTGAGGGCTTGAGCATCACTGCACGCACCTCCGGAAACGCCGTACTCGAGGAAGCGCTTATGAAGGTCCGCAAGGCCATTGAGGAAGGCCGCACCATCGTCGATCCTCTGCGTGAATGCGGTGTCTTCCCGAACATGGTCACGCAAATGATTGGCGTTGGCGAGGCCACCGGCGCGATGGATAACATGCTGCAGAAAATTGCAGATTTCTATGAGGACGAAGTGGACAGCGCCACCAAAGACATGCTGGCGATGTTGGAGCCCGTGATTATCGGACTGTTGGGCGTCATGATTGGCGGTATCGTGATTTCGTTTTACATGCCGCTCTTCGCAATGATTGCAAAGCTGGCCGGATAACGAAAAAAGGGGCGGACGTTCGCGGGGACTCTCCGCCCTTCGCATAAAGCACACGCGACACGCGAATCCATCATGCATTCCGTATTTGAAAATCGATTGTGGCTGGCGTGGCTGGTCAGAGTACGGATTCTGATTCTCACAATTATTCTGGGCATTGAGCTAGCCATTGCACAGTTCACGTCCGTGTCGTTCCCAATCAGACTCTTTGTCGGAACGATTCTGCTGGCCTATGCGGTTTCTTTTCTCTATCTGGCACTACTGAAGATTGGCAATAAGCTTCAGTTACAGTCGGCGTTCCCTCAACTTCCTTTACCCGTTGGTCATCATTGTCGCAAGCATTCTTATGCGGCGGGTGTGGGGTTACTTGACCGCAGCGCTGGCGTTCATCCTGTACGGAATCGTTCTGGAATTGTGCTATTTCCAGATTGTCCCTTCGTACTCCACCACCCATCCCGGCATTCGGACGCTGCAAGCTATCATCTTCGTAAACCTGTTTGGATATGCAGCAGTTGCCTATCTTGCGGGACTGCTTGCCGCAAAGCTGCGCCAGGCTGACACTCGGCTGGAGCACGCGCAGGGTGCCCTGGAGAACCTGCAGGCGCTTCACGAAAACATCATTCAATCCACCAGCAACGGTCTGATTACAACTGGTCTCGACGGACGGATCACACTAGTGAACGCCGCCGCCGAGAAACTGCTGGACCGCACCGAAGCAGAACTCCTGCGACAGTCCATTGGTCCATTATTCCAGGATCCTCTGCCGGTAGTTGGTTCGGAACGGACCTATGGCGAAATGCGCTTCATTGCGCCTAATGAGTTTCGCAAGACATTTCGTGTCATGGTTTCGGAACTCAATGTTCCTGGGCGCGGCGCCGTCGGGCATGTGTACACGCTGGACGATCTGACCCAGATCAGACGACTTGAGCGCGAAGTCAGAATGCAGGACCGCCTGGCAGCAGTCGGAAGGCTCTCAGCGGCCATCGCGCACGAAGTAAGAAATCCGCTGACCTCGATTGCCGGTTCGGCAAGTCTGCTTGCCGAAATGCCCGACCTGAGCGAAGAGCATCGCCGGCTGCTGCAGATTGTTACCCGCGAGTCCGAGCGGCTAAACAACATCATCACCGATTTTCTTGCCTACTCTCGCAATAAGCAGTACCGCTTCGCGAATGTAGATCTAATCCCCCTGCTCGAAGACACGCTGATTCTGCTCGAACATCGCATGGCGGCGCAAAATACCGGCATCAAGATCGAGCGGCGCTATTCAGCTCAGAAAACCAGCGTTCTTGCCGATGGAGACAGAATGAAGCAGGTCTTCTGGAATTTCTGCGAGAACGCGGTCCGGGCCATGAAGAAAGGCGGCACACTGACCGTCAGTATCGATGAAATGGAGCATGAGTGGCAGCTCAGTTTTGCCGACACTGGTCCGGGCATGAGCCCGCTGATGGTGGAAAAAATATTCGAGCCTTTCCAATCGCAATTCGAAGGAGGAACCGGCCTGGGCCTGGCCATCGTCTATCAGATTGTTCAAGCACACGAAGGCAAAGTATTCGTCAGGTCTAAGCCCGAGCAAGGCTGCACGTTCGTATTGCGGCTGCGTAAGGCTGCTGAAGCGGTCGCAATCACGCCTGCGCTATCTGCCGAGCATGCAGTCGGAAAACCGATCGCAGAGGGCGCGCATGCCTAACATCCTGATCTGCGATGACGAGCGTTCGATCTGCGAAATGCTCGATATCACGTTGCGCCGCGAAGGATATAAAGTTGAGACGGCGAATTCGGGCGAGATGGCGAAACGTAAGTTGGAATCTGCGCTCTACGACGTGGTCGTGACCGACATCAAGATGCCAAATATCAATGGCATTGAAGTCCTCAAACACGCTCACCAGATCTCGCCTGAGTCCGCGGTTATCCTGATCACTGCGGTGGATGACTACGAAGCCGCCGTCGAAGCCGTGAAGGCAGGTGGGGCGACAGACTACATCCGCAAAGGCCCCGGGCTGGTGGACGAGATCAAACTTGGCATTCGGCGCGCGCTCGAAAAGGTGGCGCTCAGCCGGCAGAATTTTGCTTTTAAACGCGATGCCGCAAATAGAAATTCTCTGGACAATATTATTGGCGTCAGCGCAGCGATGACCAAGCTGAAGCAGACGATCCGCACCGTCGCCTCCACCCAGAGCACCGTACTCATTTATGGCGAGAGTGGGACTGGAAAAGAATTAGTCGCACGGGCCGTGCACATCTGTTCGCCGCGTGCAACGGAGCCGTTCGTCTCCATCAATTGCGGAGCATTTCCCGAAACACTGCTGGAAAGCGAATTATTCGGCTACGTAAAAGGGGCGTTCACCGGCGCGAACCAGAACAAGCGCGGCCTGTTTGAAGTTGCCGATGGCGGCACCATCTTTCTCGACGAAATCGGCGAGATGACGTTGGCCATGCAGGTCAAACTCCTCCGAGTGTTGCAGGAACGCTGCCTTCGCCCGGTCGGTGGAACCGGAGAAATCGCAATTGACGTCAGGGTGATTGCGGCTACGAATCGAGACTTGGAAAAACAAGTTTCCGAAAACAATTTTCGTGAGGATTTGTACTATCGCCTGAACGTAATTCCAATCGTCGTACCTCCGCTCAGAGACCGGCGCGAAGACTTGCCGCTGCTCGTAAATCATTTCGTCAAGAAATACGTTCCGGCCGCTGGCAAAAGTATTGCTGGCGTGAATTCAGAATCGCTTACCGCGTTGGCGACTTACGAGTGGCCAGGCAATGTCCGCCAGCTCGAGAACACGATCGAACGCGCCGTAGCCCTCGCGACCGGAGAAGAGTTGAATATCGAACTGCCGGTTGAGCGAGTTCGCGCCCGTGCCGCAGCCGTCGGTGCAGGTGGCGACAGTCTCACCCTCACTCCTGGCGCAGTCCTTCCCAGCGATATGGACATGGAAAACTACGTCGCGGAAATTGAGCGCTCCCTGCTGAAGTCTGCGTTAGCGCAATCGAATGGGGTACAGGCACGCGCGGCCGACGTGCTGAAGATTTCCTACAGATCGTTCCGGCACTTGATGAAGAAATACGAGCTGTAAGCGTAGTTTTGGATATTGAGCGCAGAACAGGCGCGCAAATTTACCCGCACCGCAGTTCATCTACTTTTGCAAAAGACCTACGACGAAAGACGTACGACTAGCTTTTCTTCAATTGCTGCTTCCATCCAAGGACCCTAGCCTTGTTCGCCTCCACCTCGGCTTCTGGAACCAAACCCTTCTTCTGATACAGCACTGAAAGACTGGTGTGCGCCAGCACGTCGTCTGGATCAATCTCCGCAATCTTCTTTGAGACTTCGATGGCTTCATCGAAGCGCTCCAAATCCTGGAGCGTGCGCGCCATGCCATGCAAAGCTTCCGTAAACGTTGGATCGGCCGCTATCGCCTTCTCGTATTCAGCTAACGCGCCCTCGTGCTCGCCCTCGGCAAAAAGATCGAGCGCGGCATAGTAATGGTCCTCGGCTTTTTGGCGCTGGTCTTCAGGCATTAGCAGACTGGATTCTAGCAAACGGCAGCTTCTGTGATTATGATGAAGCTGCATGCGCTACATGCTTCGATTCATGTGGAATGCCACTCGCGGGCACCGTCTGACGCCCTGGCGTAGTCCTTATCTGCTCTGGCGAATTGAAACCTACTGCGGCGTAAAAATGCACCAGATCGGCTTTCTGGAGTTCTGGGAGTTTTTGTGGCACGAG
>QHZV01000248.1:3352-4530 GCA_003224785.1 Acidobacteriota bacterium | reverse complement strand
AAAGGCAATCGCCGGTGATCCCAACGATCCTGAAGCCTTTTTTGAATTAGGCAAAATCGAGCTCCGCGACGCCAGGCTGACAGAAGCATGCCAGCATCTCGAACGGGCAGCGAAGCTGCTGCCCCAAAGCAGCCAAGTCCATTTCGTGCTCTCTCGCGCGTATCGCCGTCTGAACCGCACAGCCGACGCACAACGAGAGTTGGAGACGTACCAGCGATTAAAAAAGGGCCCAGCCTCCGAGCATCAAGAGGGTTCATTGACTGATGGCGCGAAGCCTTGACTGAATTTCAATGCCGAGAACAAGGACAATCGCGCCAATAATTTTCCTGATGTTCGCAGTCGCATTTTGGAAAACAGCATCCATACCCGGTACTGCTTCAGCTTCCAATGAAATCTTTACGGTTATCACTGAACAGGCTGGCATAACTTGGCAGCAGTTCGGCGGGGAGTCGGCGGATCGATTCCTCATCGAAACCATGGGCGGAGGTGTGGCGTTCTTTGATTTCGATAACGACGGACTACTAGACATTTTCCTCATCAATGGCGGCGAAACTCCTCATGGCAGGAGTCCACTTCCGCTCAGCAATGCCTTATATCGAGACTTGGGCAACGGCAAATTTGAAAATGTCGCGGCCAAAGCCGGTCTCGAGAAGCTGAACTTCTATGGCATGGGCGTGGCTGCAGCAGATTTCGACAACGACGGCTATCAAGACCTCTATACCACCGGCTATCCCGCGAGCGCTCTTTATCACAACAATCGCGACGGGACCTTTACAGATGTCACTGACAAGGCCGGCGTGAAGAACGCGGGGAAGTGGGCTGCTGGTGCAGCCTGGTTCGACTATGATCGCGATGGCTTCCTGGATCTGATCGTTACGAACTACGCGCAATTTTCGTTTGAAGATCCCAAGAAGTGCGAACTGAATCGCGTGCGGGCGTACTGTGCGCAAACAGCTTACCCAGGCTTGCCGCTTACGCTGTTTCATAACAATGGCGATGGCACGTTTACTGATGTGAGCACGCGTACCGGATTCGACAAACTCATCGGCCGCGGTCTCGGTGTCGTAGCGATTGACGTCAACGATGATGGTTGGCCCGACCTCTTCATCGCCCGGGACGCCTCACCCAACCTCTTGCTCATCAACAAACACGACGGAACATTTGAAGACATCGCACTG